>QHXG01000021.1 GCA_003222845.1 Acidobacteriota bacterium
TAACTCATCTCTTCGGGGGCCTGCACGATCTCATCTACTCTGACTATGACGGTTTTGCTTTTGTCTTTAATGTCAGCAACGGTGGCGGCCTTAAGTTTTCTCACGGTGCCCTTAAACACGAATCTTGCCTGTCGAGCAAGGTCACTTGCAGCGGAGCTTTTTGGCATTGTGTCCTCCCTTTCAACTATTCAACCTGCGCTTAGGAATCGGGGATTCTCGACTATCATGGTCGCCCTGAGATAAAGCGGCACTAAATCAGTAAGTTTAGCCGACCCGTCTAATGAAGTTGATTTCGGTTCGCGAAACAAGTTTAGCGAACGATTCCAATGCGTGTCTGTTCAATATTAGACAATGCGAGAGAAAGTTTGGATCGGGCACAAAGCATTTAGGCCGCGTTGAGATAATTGGCAAGCTTTTTTTCATTGACGATTAGATGGTGATCCGAACTCATCTCGATCAAGCCCAGGCCGCGAAATCTGCCGAGGAAGTGCGTGACTCGTGGGCGGGTCGTGCCAACCATCCGCGACAAGTCTTCATGGGTGATCTTGGATTCGATGCGAGTGCTGCGAATGTCTGGCTTACCCAATTTGCGAGCCAGAAGTAGCAGCGTCTCTCCCAATCGATGTTCGCTATCGACTGTCAGGAGAGTGGCAATTATTCGTTGCTGCTCGGATATGCGCGTGGCCAGATGTCGCGCAAAGCCCTCAAGCAATGAATCACTATCCAAGCAGTCGAGAAATGCCTGGCCGGGAATTGATTTCAAGACAGTCTCTTTCATCGCTATAGCCGCCTCCAACCGCGACCTCAATCCAACCAGGCACAACTCCCCGAATATATCACCGGCGGTATGGATTGCCAGCAAACACTCCTTCCCTTCCGGAGAAAGCATTAAGAGTTTGATCTGCCCGGACTCTATGAAGTAGACCATCTCGGCCGAGTCCCCACTTACATAGATCGGCTGGTGACTGGCTACTCGAATCGTTCGCAGGTTTACCCGCCTCTCCAGCGACCTGCGAAGTAGTTGTCGGAAATCATTCGTCTTTAAGAATCGTCGGAGCATTAGACACTCGAGCAGCTATCGATGGCTGGCTCCGAAGAGTATGCGAAAGTCGCAGGCTCTGAGGACCAACCGTAAATGCGAGGGGGCGAAAGACTATCGCAATCCGTAGATACAGTCAATCGTTCTGCGGTTGTTTTTGCAAGCACCTTTAAGCGGATTGATAGAGCGACCGGAAAGTTAGCTCAAACTTTGCGTCAATTGAGGGGCTTGCGCCCAAAGGAGGAAGTGCGAGAATATCCTTGATCGCTTGACTTGAGACAGATTCCTTTCTCGAATCGAAACCGATATGGAACGCAGAACAACCAGTTGGTTCAGTCCAAATTTGCAAATGGAGATGCCGCTCGTCGCGTACGGCCACGCGGGCCAGACCCTGCTGATGCTGCCGACGGCGGCGGCGGATTATCTGGAGTACGAGAGGTTTTATCTGGTCGATGCCATCAAGCCTTTTATCGACGCGGGTCGCATTCGCGCTTATTCAATCAACAGCGTCAACCGTTACAGCTTGCTCAACGAGCAGATGCCTCCAAAGCTGAAGGCCGAATTGCTAACTCGTTACGATCGGTACATCGTCGACGAAGTGCTGCCGTTGATTCGACATGAAAATCGCGCGGACGCGCGTCCCATTACCACTGGAGCAAGCTTAGGCGCATTTCTCGCTGCGAATGAATACTTCAAGCATCCCGATCTGTTTCGCGGCGTGATTGCGATGAGCGGCGGATACGACATCCGTTCGTACCTGAACGGCTTTTATGACGACAACGTTTATTTCAACAATCCGGTTGATTATCTTTCGAACCTGAGCGACGAACATTACCTGCCCATTCTCCAGCGAGCTGACTCGATTTACATCTTATCCGGCCAGGGCGCGTACGAAGATCCAAAGCGCAGCCAGCAACTCTCAGACATCCTAAAGAGCAAAAGAATTCCGCACACGCTGGATTTGTGGGGGGCGGACGTGAATCATGACTGGCCTTGGTGGCGGAAAATGCTGCCGCATGTGTTGGGGAAGACCGTGGGTTAGGGTATTGAGATAGCGGAGTTTACTGCTGGGTTTTCAGCCACTCTTCAAACGCCAGCATAATGTCGTATTGATCTTCCTTGGGACTGCGAGCAAGGAATTGCGTAAGCACTCTTCCTGTCAGCAGAGGTAGAGATTGACTCGCTTCGGATTCAACGTATTCTCGTTTCTGTAGTCGATAAATCGCTAGCGAATTGCCGTCGTAGCGCCAGACCTCCGGGACACCAAAGGCTGCGTAGATCGGAAACTTGGAAATCGATTCGTGGTGCAGATCGATCTCCACGACAATGTCGGGAGGTGGATCGCTATTAAAATCTATTTCATCTTTGGTTCCGACTAGAACTGCATTTTGGACGTAAAAGCAAGCATCGGGCTCCGCGCCCTTTTGTTCCGGTTGCTTCTTGATGGTGGACGAACCATAGAAGAGCACTCTAATGCGACGCCGCACAGCTAACAGACCCACCAAAAGATCAAGCAGCCTGGTGTACTTCTCATGTTTCGGTGAGAGTGTCATGATCTGTAACCTTCCTTCGCTGTAGCTAATGCGGAGACCTCTGGCTTCACCCACTGCATCGAGCAATTCCTCATAGTCGTTCCACTCGACACCATGCTGAATTATCACGCCATCGGGAGGCATGCGGTCGATGATCTCGACGATTTCCTCGGCTCGGCTGATCGTTTGGGTGCTCATAGGTGTTCGCTCTAAGACGGCTGAGTTTCCGAAAGCCATTCAACAACTGCCTGCTATCGCACTAACCCGGCGGCCCGTCATCCCCTTTCTTGCCTTTCTTCTTTGCCGGTTCAGCCTCACGCGGACGACTCTGTGCGGGAGTCGCCGCCGGAGCCGCCGGCTCAGTCTTCTTGGGTGTTTCTGTCGTAGTACGCGGTTCGGCCGGCATATCGGTCTTTGGCGCGGGCGGCAGGGTAGTATCCTGGAGCTTGGGCGTCGTCATGGCGTTCGGATTTGAATTCGGTTTCGCATTCTCGTCCGTCTTCTCCTCGTCTTCGTCAGCGGTCATCTGCGCGCGTTCCAAGGCCAGCTCACGTTGGCGCTGCTTGTACATTTCCTTCATGTCTTCGGGCATCGTTGGCGCCTTCGTAAAATCTTCCTTCGGCTTGTCCTTCAAGAAATCTTTCATGAAGTCGATGAACAAGGGCAACGCTCCGTGCGCTCCGGTCATGTCGTTGCCAAGCGGTTTCTTCCGGCCTGGATAGCCCATCCACACACCGGTCACATAAGTTGGCGTGTAACCGAGAAACCAAACATCGGTGTGATCGTTTACAGTTCCCGTTTTGCCGGCGAGCGGCACGCCAAGCACCTGAGCTGCGGACGCAGTGCCTCCCTGGACCACACCGCGCATCATCGAAACCATTGTAAGCGCGACGTATTCGCTGACGACTTTGTAAGTTGTCTTCTCCCATTCTTCCAACACCGCGCCATCGCGGTCGAGTACCCTGCGAATCATGTGCGGGTCGACGCGAATGCCTTTGTTAGGAAAAGTGGAGTAAGCCGAAACCATCTGGTCCAGCGGTACTTCAGTCGCGCCCAACGCCGAAGGAAGATAAGGCGCCATGGGTACCTTGATGCCGAATCGACGCACCATCTGAGCCCCAGTTTGAATGCCCACGGTTTGCAGTAAATGCACCGCGGGTATGTTCATCGAGTGCGCTAAGGCGGTTTTCAGCGGCATGTCGCCATTGCCAAGCGAGCCATCATAATTGTGAGGCTGCCAGCCGTTAATATTGATGGGCGCGCCGCTTACTGTCGTGTCCGGAGTCATGCCCCACTCGATTGCCGCGGTGTAGACGAATGGCTTGAACGCCGAACCGGTTTGACGATAGGCCTGGACGGCATTGTTGAATTTGTTGGTCAAAAAATCATAGCCGCCGATCATGGTGACGATCTCGCCGGTCTTGGCGTTGAGTGTCATCATCGAGCCTTGTACCCCAGGAATCTGATTCAACTCGACCTTCAAACGACGGGTCTTCTTATCCACCTCTCTGATGATGAACTCCGCGAGGTACCCGGGCTTAAACTCGTTGCGAGGCTGGCGCTTGCCCCAGCCCATGTCCGCGCCGTTGACGGTCGCGGTGTAATTACCAAAACGGACGGTGGCTTCGTCTTTGCCTTGATCGACTTTGGTGACCAGGCCCATCAGGTAACGTCCCGGCGTGTAATCGTTGCGGTACCAATCGGGATATTTGTAGCTGGAAAGTTCCTGTGACGTTGGTGGTCCTGCGCCATTGTTCGCCGCCGTCGGAATCATCGCGTAAGACGAATGCCAACCGGCGTGCGACTTGTCGTACCAGCGCAAGCCTGCGCGCACGACCTCGTAAGCTTTCTTCTGCGCCGCCACGTTGATGCTCGTGTAAACCGAAAGTCCGGTTTGCGCCACGCGCGTCGTGTACTTATCTTCCAAATCCTGGCGGATATATTCGATCGGATAATCAAACTCCGGAGACAGCGCTTGCGGCGCCTGGTAATAGGCCGAGTCAGCAAGTTGAATTGGTTTCGCCTTGGCTGCGTCGACCTCAGCTTGAGACGCGAAGCCTGCTTTGGCAATTTGATCGAGCACCAGGTCGCGACGCTCTTTAGCTTTCGTGGCGTTCGCCGTAGGAGAGTATTCGCCGGGTGCTTTCGGAATTCCCGCGAGTAGTGCGGCTTCCTCGAGCGTTAAGTCCTTTGCTTGCTTGCCAAAGTAGGTCTCTGCGCCCGCCTCGACCCCGTACGCGTTCGCACCCAAAAAGATGTGATTGGCGTACAGCTCCATGATTTGATTTTTCGTGTAATACCGCTCGATTTGCAGCGCCAAAACCCACTCATTCATTTTGCGCTTGAGCGTTTCTATGTTTTTTCCTCTTACCTCTTCGCGCGTGATAAACAGGTTCTTGGCAAGCTGTTGCGTAAGCGTCGACCCTCCCTCAGCTTTTTCGCTGGTGAGATTCTTCCACGTGGCGCCGACGATCCGAATCGGATCGATGCCAACGTGATCATAAAAGCGCACGTCCTCGACCGCCAGAATCGCGTTTTTCATCACGGGTGGAATTTCTTCGAACCTAAGCGGAATGCGCTTTTCGAGCGCGAATTCACCTATGAGTGTCTTCTCGTCATCCGCGTAAATGCGCGTGACGATGCTGGGCCGATAGGTGGCAAGGGCGGCAACTTCGCTGGCTGCCTGCGAATAGTTGAGCTGATAGGCCGCAATGATGCCGCTCAATCCACCGGCCGCCAGCGCCAACAAAATCACTGCCGGAAACCAGAATCGGCGCAGAATATGTTTGCGCTCACCCGGTGGAGCACTGACGATTGCTTGCGGGGTATACGATTTCAAACGCGAGACAGGCGGTTTTGCTGACATAGAAACTTTGCACCTCTAATTCCAAAACTTGCCTCAAACTTGGCCCCAGTGACAATGTGGGAAGCCACAGTCGCCAGCGACCAGGGCGAGCGACAGAGATTATAACCCAGGCGGAGATTGGTTTCGATAACGGGAAGAAAGTGATAGAGCTAGTTGGGATTTGGACGTTCAATATACGAGATTCGCGCCAAAATTAGGAATGCCGCCCTCTCTGACGATTGCCGCCCACTGCACAAGTTGCCCACGGTCGTCTTTCCAGAAGCTCGCGCATTTTTGGAAGTACTGGATTACGGCGTCCCGCTCTCCTTTTTCGAGCAGCTCTTTTGCCAGCATCATGTTTGGACCAAAGCTATCAAGCTGAGGTGAGCCCTGACTTTGGCTGGCTTGAATTAGGTGCTTCCGAGCTTCTGCTAAATCGCCGCCGCGCAGGGCTATGCGGCCTAGAATGATATGCGCGTGATGAACTGAATTTGCCACTGACCAATCGCTGGTGGCAGTCGTGGCGTCATTCAGCCCGTCACGTGCCCAACGCTGCGCCGTTTCGATTTCTCCCGCTTCAAGAGCAGAAGTGGCCAGCTGCGACATCAACATGCGTTTCTCTTGATCGTTTCGCTGCAATCTGTACGCCCGTTCAAAGTTTTGATAAGCGCTGGCCGCCAGACTGCTCTTGTCTGCTCCTGTCGGGCCTTCCTTCTGCGGCGTATTTCCCGCACTTTGCATCTCCAGCATATAAAGGTGTCCCAGCTCTCTGGGCCATCGAGGGTTTTTCGGATCAGCGACCGCGAGCTGCTTGAACAGTCTCTCAGACAACTGTTTGTCAGAAAGGATGAAGAATTCCGCCGCGTTTGCGAGCACGACAACGTTGTTATGGAAGGTGTCAAGATGTTTGAGCCACAATTGCTTTGCTTCCTCGTATCCCTGGTCCCGTTTCATTAGTTGCGCATACACGACGTCATGAAGAATTTCACGATCAGGGATATTTCGGATCAACCACAACGCGTGCTCGCTTTTCCTGGCCCTCGAGAGGTCATCGTGTTGCGAGGTGTAATAAGCTACCAAGGTGATATGGGCTATGAGATTCTTGGGATCAGCGAGTAGTGTTTTCTCCAGCTTCTCAGCCTCTGGGCCTGAGAGTCTGTATCCTTTGAGGACTAAACGGACAACATCCGCAGACTTGAGTTCAGGCGAATCGGAATTGCTCGCCTGCTGTCCGGGCACAATCATCTGAGTGCCGAATAAAAGACAAAGCAAGAAACCGCCAACTCGAAGACTCTGGCTCAATATCTTCATCTCGTTACCTCCGTTATCACGGCTTATTATCCACAAACTTACTCAGGTTGCCAGTTTGATAGTTCCACGGGTGGGAAGAAAATAGCACCCAGGCTCGTCTAAGATTCATACGAGTCAACTTAAGACCGTGAAATCCGAGGCACAGAAATGAAGGCATTTATTCCAGCCGCGCTGATTCTGCAATTGTCGGCCGTCGGCTGTCATCTACAATCGCAGCGAACAACTTACGCAAGTCCCGATTCAGCTCCATTTCGTGCGATGCATCTTCCCGTAGGCACACATCCTTCGATGCTGAGCATTGCCGATGCAAACAGAGACGGAAACGTTGACATCCTGGTCGCGAACGGTGGCAGCGCCAACGTTTCGGTTTATCTCGGTGATGGTAAGGGCGGCTTCTCGCAATCCAACGGTTCACCTTACTCGGCTGGCCAGAATCCCACGGACATTGCCACCGGAGACTTCAACGGTGACGGCAATCTTGATATTGCCATTGCCAACCACGGCGTTAAGTTGGTGACGGTGCTGCTGGGTAACGGCAAAGGACAATTCTCATTCGCGCCAGGCTCGCCGTTCAGCGTCGCAAGCAATCCTCATCCACACGGAATTGCGGTCGCGGATTTCAATGGCGATAAGAAGCCCGACATTGCAATCGATAGCTGGGCTGAAAATAAAATGCTCGTGATATTCGGCAAAGGCGACGGCACGTTTCAAACTCCGGGTGTGAAATTCGATGTTGGCAAGATGCCCTACCAGCGTCTGCGCACCGCCGACGTTAACGAAGACGGCTATGCAGACATCGTGACGTCGAACTTCGAAGGAAGTTCCGTTTCACTTTTGCTCGCTGACGGACATGGAAATTCACGCGCAAAGATTTTTCGGTGCCGCCGGATCCTTTCGGAATCGCCATCGCGGATCTTAACGGCGATCGCCATCTCGACCTTGGCATCTTTCATTATTCAGGTCACGCCACAGATCGAAGCAAGAATGGTATGTCCGTACTTTTTGGTGATGGCCATGGAAATTTCGCTCTCGCGCAAGGCTCGCCGTTTCCGGTTGGTCAGTATCCGGCGACGATCGCGGCGGGCGATCTCGACGGAGACGGTATCGCAGACCTCGTGGTCTCGAATTATGAAGACGGAACGTTGACCATTTATCTTTGCGGACGAAACCGAATCACTCTGGCCGGCTACTCTCCGATTCGCGTGGGCCATACTCCGCACGGCGTTGCGGTGGCGGATCTCAATCATGATGGCAAGGGTGATGTCGTGGTCGCAGAAGAAGAGGACAACGACGTTCTGGTGTTGCTCGGCAAGTAGGAGCATCTGCGTTTCGCTATCCGGTTGGGAGAGGGCATGGGTGGAGGTTTACGGTCGCTAGCCTCTCACGCCTAACACTCCCAACATCATCGGCCATTTTCGTCTCCACTCACATTTACGACGGCGACTGCGCTCAATGTGTCAGTTCCAGCGCGTACTGGAGAGCGTTATCGAGTTCTTTCAATTTCGTCGCGCTTAGTGTACCGACAAAGTGAGTCAACTTCCGCTTGAACATCAAGGTGAGAAAGTCGCAACGAATCGAACTCTCGTGCGGCAGGCCATCCTCATCACCGAGGACGACCTCGCTACGCAAACCCAGGATCTCGCTATAGACCGGCGCGCAGATCACGGTTGAAACATCGTCGTTCCGAGCGATGAAATTGCGCGACACGATCACATAAAAGCCCGGCTTGTTCCCTCGCTCGGGAATCTTTTCCTGGGTGCGGTAAATCTCGCCGCGCTTCATTGGCGGGCCTGCTCCTTTATCAAAGCCACGGCCTGACGATGCAATCGCGATTTGTGCCGGCTAAATATTTCCGTCTCTCGCTCTTCTTCAGCTTCTCGTTCCAGCCGCTTTACGAACTGCTCGACGGCTCTGCGAATCACATCCGATCGATTTTTGAAAGGCAATTGAGCATCTGTTGCCAAGCGGTCAACTTTCTTCAAGGTGGGTTCGTCAATAGTTATCGCAATAGTTTTCATATTAGAAAGATTATATGGTGGACCATAATGCTGTCAACAATCAATTGCTCGCTGAGGATCAAGCGAGATGAAGACGACGATGTCGTGAAGGTCGTCGGGTGAAGCGGGAGACCAGATCAGCTTGTAAGCCATGAGGCCAACTGTTTCTTGATTTCTTCGTGAGGAATGCCTTCGCCTCTATCGAGTTGATCGAGACCCTTTTGAACCGCAGCGAGAAACTCGATGCGATCCGCAATCTCATCAATCGAGCAATTGTCCGGCAGCTCGCGAATAGTTTCCAGAACGATTTCCTTCTCTGTCATGCGAACATTATGTGTTACATGCAGAGATTTAT
>QHXG01000022.1 GCA_003222845.1 Acidobacteriota bacterium
ACGCTCGCCAAACCTCCCGCGGCAAGTAGATGATCGCCGGGTTAGTCCGACGCGGACTCATCACCGACTTTGCCGTCTATGTCATTAGATGAACACCACCGACTGCGAACTGGGAATGTCGAAGCGTTTGCGGCAAGTTCGGCAGGCGAGCACGTCGTCGATGCGCACCATGTAGTCGCGTGATTTTTCAAATCGAGCGCGATCCTGTTCGTTAGCTCCGCGCATCAGCGACTGTTTCTTGGTGCGGCGAAGCCAGCGCACTTCGTACTCGGCGCGCTCGCGACAATGCGGACATGAGAAGGTCGCGCGCTTTACTTCCTGCTTCTCGTCGAAAAAATCTCGTTCATTCATAAGTTGGAGAGCCGACATCCCTGTCGGCGGTTCGCGGGCATCCTGCCCGCTCTTACCCTCTCGCTACCGCGAGCGGTTCTGTATCAATTCTCGTTCATTCATCGGTTTCTGATTCGTCAGCGCTGTTCGCTGCGGCTGCGGTTTTGGCCTTTTCCTGAAATAGCAAACGCTCCACCGCAGAAACGAGGCGAGGCGCATCGACTGGTTTCGGTTCGTAGGCGTCGGCGCCTTGCGACAAAGCGAGCGTCGGCTGACCGCTGCCCCACTCGGCGAGAGTCAGCACGAAAGTCTTGCTGAGCGTCGGCGTGGCGCGCACGCGCCCCACGAATTCCGCGCCGTAGTCCGGTTGGGCAAGATCGACTACGACCAGATCAAAGGGCGCTTCGAGCAATGAGGCATACGCGGTTCGGCGATCGCCCGCGTTAGTCACCGAAAATCCGCGCTCTTCAAGAGCGCCGCGGATCACGCGTGAAGGCGCTTCCTCACTTACTATCAGGATTCGCTGTGATCGAAACATCGCGGTAACGAATACTCTGGCTTCCGCCCTGCCTGTTCCGGTTTACCCTCGATAACTCGAGGCCCGCGATATTTAAATCGCGTGACAAGTCCCTCGTCCAAACGATCATTCCAGCTCGCACAAATCGCGCAGATATTGAAAACTATAAATCCCGGTTTCGTGTCCGTCGCTCCAGCGGAAATTCAGCGCATAGCGACCGACGACTTCGACATCTTTAATCTCGACTTCATCGGAAACCACTTCGGGTTTCAACGTGCGCTCTCCCGTCCATTCGTTGACGCATTGGGCGCAGGGGCACGACCTTCGCAGGGCCACCGCATCATAGTTGCACACGCGGCCATCCGCCCACGTGATTCGCATCTGAGAATTGCTCTCCTGCGAAATCTCTCGTGGCTCGATCTCATCACGCCGCCTCCCGGTTAAACTATCCATCTTAGCGCTGTGCGCCTCTAACACGCCTGCCCATCTTAAACCTCAGCGAAAGATCTCACAATGACCGAGCGGTTAGCGCGCCAACAATTGTGGACAAATATCGCTGATCTCCCTCTCCCTTCTGGGTGGGAGAGGGTCGGGGTGAGGGCCTAACTTTCGGAGGAACATTTTCCATTTCTCATTTGACATTTTTCATCTGGTCATTTGAAACATTTCGGAACGGCGACACTCGGTAGTGCGGCTAAAGTTGATGAGTCAAGCAGCACAAATGTCAAATGTCAAATGGTCCCTCTCTGCTACGCTCCATCTGTGCTATGCCCTCACCCCAGCCCTCTCCCAATAGGAGAGGGAGTTTACTTTGAATTCTTGGCACACTGACTCCTGCGAATCCATGACCGCCCATCACAAAGGCCGGTCTTGGAAGGCCGGCCTAAACTTATGATGACACCAGGGTCGCGCTATCACCACTTCGGCGTGACGCCGAGGTTGTAGAAGATGAACGAATAGATGTCCGCGGTCTGCTCCAGTTGCTTCGTAGTGCTGCTGGCGCCGTGGCCTGATTTCGTGTCGATGCGAATCAGGATTGGATTGTCACCAGCCTGGGCCGCTTGTAGCGCTGCGGCATATTTGAATGAGTGCGCGGGCACAACGCGATCGTCGTGATCCGCCGTCGTCACCAGAATCGACGGATACTTTGTTCCGGGCTTGATATTGTGAACGGGCGAATAGGCGTAGAGCGCTTTGAACTCCGCTTCGTTGGCGTCGCTCCGGCCATAATCCGCCGCCCAATTCCAGCCAATCGTGAAAGTGTGATAGCGCAGCATATCCATCACACCGGCATGCTGATGCACTGCCCTGAAAAGATCGGGCCGTTGATTGGCAACCGCGCCCACCAACAAGCCGCCATTCGAGGCGCCATCAATCGCCAATTTGGCAGACGAAGTGTAATTGTTTTTGATCAAGTACTCCGCCGCCGCGATAAAGTCATCAAACACATTCTGCTTCTTCAACTTGGTCCCGGCTTCGTGCCACTTCTCGCCGTATTCGCCGCCGCCGCGCATGTTCGCCGAAGCGTAAACGACGCCTTGTTCAAGCAGAGCCAGGCGCAACGAACTAAACGATGGATTCGTGGTGATGTTGAAGCCGCCGTAACCATACAGCAACGTCGGATTATTTCCATCCAGCTTGATTCCCTTTTTGTAAGTTAAAAACATCGGCACGCGCGTACCGTCTTTGCTGTTATAGAAGACCTGCTTCACTTCATAGTCATAAGGACGGAAGTCAGGAACCTCCACCGTGCGAAATACGAACGAATTTTTGCTGGCGATATCGTATTGAAAAATGGTCGGAGGATAGTTGAACGACGTGAAACTATAGAAGACGAACTTATCGTCGTTACGCCCGCCGAAGCCACTCGCGGTGCCCAAACCCGGCAACTTGATTTCATTCTCGAGTTTGCCTTCGAGACTGTAGACGTATGCCCGTGTTGTTACGTCCTTCAAATAAGTCGCGAAGAGTTTGCCGCCGGTCGTGCCGGAGCTCTCCAAAGGTTCGGGACGTTCCGGCAAAATGTCTTTCCAGGTCTTCGTCGCCGGATCGTAGAGCACCACCTTGCCATTCGGCGCGCCATGATTTGTGCGAATCAAAAACTTATCGCCAAAGTCATCGACGACGCCAAAACTATCGTTGGTGATGTCGGCAACTATCGGAGTGAATGTCTTATCGCCTTTCGATAGGTCACGGAAGAAGACGGCATTTCCATCCTTGCCCTTGCCGCGCTCCGAAACGGAAAGAATTGCAAAGCGCTGATCCTCAGTTACGCCCACGCCCTGAAAGCGCTGCGAATGTTCTTTGTCTTCGTAAATGAGTTGATCTTCGGATTGAGGCGTACCGAGCTTGTGATAATAGACGGCTTGGAATTCATTTTTCGAATACAGCTCTCGACCTTTCTCAGGCTCAGGATAACGGCTGTAGAAAAATCCCTCATCGCCCAACCACGAGCCGCCGCCGTTCTTGATCCACTGCAAATGATCGCTCAGGGGCCTCTTGCTCGCGACATCCAAGACGTAGAGGTCGTTCCAGTCTGAGCCGCCCTGCGAAACGCCGTAGAGAACATATTTCCCTTTGGGCGACCATGAGAAGGCCCCCAAACGCGAAGTCCCATCCGCGGAAAACTTATTCGGATCGAGCAATAGCTCCGGCGCGCCATCAAGACCTTTCGCTATGTAATAGACGTTCTGATTCTGGAGGCCGTCGTTCTTTGAGAAGACGAACCACTCGCCGCGTCGGCTGGGCGACGAGTACTTCGGATAATTCAGTAGCTTAGTCAGACGATCCTTGAGTTGACTGCGATAAGGGATCTTGTCGAGATATGCGAACGTTACTTTGTTCTCGGCTTCGACCCAGGCAGCGACTTCGGCCGAATCGTTGTTCTCAAGCCAGCGATAAGGATCGGGAACCTTCGTTCCGAAGTAGTCGTCTACCTGGTCGACTTTTTTCGTTGCTGGATAGGTAAGCCGTCCGCCACTGCCATCACCGTTGCCACTCTTTTGGGCGCCTACATGGCGAAGCGGTGTCGAAAACAACATCGCCAAAAACACAACTGTGGCCAGCGATATAAAAGCGAACTTGATCTTTCTCATTTTGGATTGGTCCTCCGGGAAATCTTTCGGAAACTGCATTGTCGGCGGAGATACTCTAGTCGAGACACACAAAAATTTCCACTCAGCCGGGAATGAATTGCAAAATCGCCTGAGCGGCGCGCCGGGAAGCACCGGGTTCACCCAATTTATCCGCGACTGCCTGCAGTTCCTCGCGCATCGATTGGTTGCGAGTGGGATCAAGCAAAGCGAGTAATTCTCGAGCCAAAGCTTCGGCATTCAGGTCATCCTGGATTAGCTCTGTCGCCAGTCGTCGTCCAGCAATTAGATTCACCAAGCCATAATGTTCGGCAGTAATCAAACGCCCAAGGATGTGCCAATTGAGAAATGATTCCTTGTAAACAATCGCCAGCGGCGTCCCGACCAAAGCAGCTTCCAGAGTCGCGGTGCCGCTGGCAACTGCTGCGGCGTCAGCGGCGGCCAAAGCTTCGCGCGTTTCGTGATGAACTACGCGCAGAGAGTTTTTAAACGACGAATCATACCCCCCGCAAATTATTTCATCAGCTTCGTTGGGATCACGATTCGGAGCCACGACAACGGCAAATTGAACTTCGGGGCGTTGTTTTGAAATCACCAAAGCTGCGTCGAGCATTGGCGGTAGAATGCGAATCAATTCTTTGTGCCGGCTACCGGGCAGCAGCGCGACAATCGGGCGCGACGGATCGAGATCGTGGCGGCGACAGAACTCTGAGCGACCGTAGCGCGCGTTAACTTCGCCGACGAGCGGATGTCCGACATATTCAACGTGTGTCATGCCGCGCCTGGCATACCACTCTTTCTCGAACGGCAGAATCGACAGCAACAGATCGACGTCGCGTCTCACATTTCGCGCGCGATATGAACGCCAGGCCCATAATTGCGGACTGACGTAATAAATGACCTTGATTCCTCGACGATGCAGCCAGTGCGCAAGACGCAAATTGAAGTCGGGCCAATCAACCAGAATCGCAGCATCGGGTTTTCTTTTTATCGCCGCGCGCTTCAATTCTCCAAAGACGCTCCAGAATTTCGGCAAGGCCCGCGCGATCTCCCAAAGCCCGAGGATCGAAAGATCATCCGCCCGAACAATCGAATCCACGTCCGCTGCGCGCATCTGTTTTCCCGTCGCGCCAAAAACTTGGAATTGAGTCTCCGGCGCAGCCGCGCGCAACGCGTCGACAAGCGCAGCCGCATGCGCGTCGCCCGAGGCTTCACCGGCAACGATCATTAAGCGAAGCAGCTTGGTTGAGTTTTGCGCCATGGTGAATCAAGTCGAGATCTAACCGCAGAGGGCGGCAGAGGTTTTCGCAGAGGATGCAGAGCGTTGTCCTCGGCGTCCTCTGCGAAAACCTCCGCGACCTCTGCAGTTAAGAAACTCTTCCGTTTACCTCACCTCGTTATCGCATCTTCTGACTTCAATGCTAAAATGCCGCATGATGTTGAATACGCTTTGCCAGGCCCGACTTTTCCTCTTGCTCACCATCTTGTTGACTTGCGCGATCGGTTCTGAAGCGCAATCGGGCCGCCGCTCGACCGCTGGATCGACCGCAACGGCGCCCTCAGTTTCCGGCCCAAAGGCCGTTGAGAAGAAGCCCGAAAAACCTCCATCGATTCAATTGTTAGTGGGCGTTGCCGACCCCGACGCTTTCACGAACATCCCTTACTACTTGTCAGACACGGTGCTCGATAATTGCTTGCGGCGCTTAGGCGATGCCTCAGATGTTAAGACCACCTCGGCGGGACGCGGCATGAATCGGGCCGATGCGATCCGGCATGCCAAAGAGGAGAAAAACAGATACGTTGTGTGGCTGCAAATTGGAAGCGACCTCACAAATTCAAGCAATCAATCAAAGAACGGTCCCGATCAGTTGTACGTGAACTACACGATATTCGAACCGGAGACGGCAAAGGTCAGACAATCGGGTCGGACCCACCAATCAATCTATAAGACCGGACGAGTCGGAGTTTCGGGGCCCTCGAAAAACAGTCCACTCTATTCCGAGTACGCGCTAAAGCAGTCAGCTCGCGAAACCGCCGAGCGTATCCTGGAAGCGTTCGATATCAAGCTTCGCGACGAGCGTTGGTAAGTAGCATAGACTTTAGTCTGTGATTCCATGAACGACGCTTCAAGCGAACTGGAATCACAGACTAAAGTCTATCTACTGATAAATCCGATCAATCACATCTCGATACTTCTCGTTGACCACACGTCGCTTTACTTTCAGCGTCGGGGTCAGCTCCCCGCCTTCGACCGTCAATTCTTTCTCAAGCAACGCGATGCGTTTGATCTTTTCGAACTGCGCGAGGTTCTGCGTGCGCGCCGCAATCTGGCGCTCAAATAGATTGATGATGCGCGGATCGTGACAGAAATCTTCATGCGTGCGCAGGTCGAACCCTTTGAGTTTGGCATACGACTCAAGTTGATCCCATTCTGGTACGATCAACGCCGCCGGAAATCTTCTTTCGCTGCCGATTACCACCACCTGATTGACGAAGCGCGAACTCTTGATGAGTTGTTCGATCGGTTGCGGCGAGATGTATTTGCCGCCGGAAGTCTTGAACAGCTCTTTTTTTCTGTCCGTGACGCTCAGGAATCCATCCGCGTCGAAACTGCCGATATCTCCCGTCTTAAACCAGCCATCTTCCGTGAACATAGTGCGCGTTTCTTCGGGCTTGTTCCAGTAGCCCAGCATGACGTGCGGTCCACGAGTCTCGATTTCGCCGTCAGGGGCGATGCGCACCTCGACGTTTGGAATCGGCTTGCCGGCGGCGCCGACTCGGTTTTCGTCAAGCTGGCCCGCAGTAATTACCGGTGAAGTTTCCGTCAAACCGTAACCTTGTACGATCGGCAAGCCCGCTCCGGCCAAAGCCAGGGCCACGTCCGGCGACAACGGCGCGGCTCCGGAAATGAAGATGCGAATGCGTCCGCCCAATGCCTCTCGCAATTTGGCAAATACTAATCGGTCGGCGATCTCGTGGCGCCGCGAAAGCCAAAACGGGATTGGCCGATGACCCAGCGCGAGTCGCGCCCAACGCTTGGCAGTCTCAATGGCCCAATCGAAAAGCAAGCCATTCATCCTTCCCTTCTCTGCCGCTCTTTCTTTCGCCTTCGCCAAAATCTTTTCATAGATTCGCGGCACACCAACAAAGACCGTCGGGTGAACTTCGCGTAGATTCACTGCAATCTTGTCCAGCGACTCGCCGAAATAGACGCTCATGCCGTGATGCAGATACATGTTCATTGCTTGTCGTTCGAATCCATGCGACAGCGGCAATACCGACAGCGCGGAGTCATTTTCCCCGAACTCAAAATGGTTTGATGAAGCAAGCAGATTCGAAACCATATTCGCATGCGTCAACATCACCCCCTTTGGCTCGCCCGTCGTTCCCGACGTGTAAATGATCGTTGCGAGATCTTCGGGCTTTGCCGCGCGCGCCAATTCATCAGCCAACTTGGGTCGCTGGCTTTCCAATTCCCGCCCACGCGTTTCCAACTCGGCCAGGCTCAGATGATTTTTTTCAGGCGGCGCCTCTGGGTACGCAGGCATCCCTGGCTGCCGTGTGGGGTACGCGCGCTCAGAAGCAAGCTGAAAGCTTGCGTACCCAGACGCGTCCGCGTCAAATACCACTACGTTTTCGACGTTCCCACACTCGCGCAAGGCGATTTCAATCTCCGTAAGTTTCGCCGGCGTCGAAACGAACAACGCGCGCGCCGCGCGCCGCTATCCTTAAGAATGTATGCGACCTGCGGCGGCGTCAGCGTCGGATAAATTGGCACGCCGACCGCGCCCGCAAAGATGCAACCCTGATCGGCCAGCACCCACTCGACGCGACTCTCAGAAAGCAACGCAACGCGATCGCCTCTGCGAATTCCCAATGAATTCGAGCGCGAGTGTCGCAACATCTCACCCGCCGACATCGAATGCCACGCGCCATCGCGTTTGTAATTCAGCGTGTCCGGTTTGGGATGCGCGCGAGCCACGCCCTCGTAGATGTCGACCAGCGTCCGCGGCTCGGTATCCGCGCGCGCCTCGACAATCTCTGATTTCTCAGCTATCTCAATCATCGATAACTTTTCAAAAGGAATCTCTCTGTGAACCTCTGTGGATTCTCTGTGCCTCTGTGGTGAAACTCCTTTAAGAAGAATTCACCACAGAGACACTGAGATCGCACAGAGAACCACCGAGAATAGCCTCAGGCGCTCACCCCATTTAGAAAAACATCCATGACGACATCGGCCATCGGTTCCAGCTTGTAATTGCGCTTTGAGATGATCCAATTCGTCGCCATCTCGTCGAGCGCGCCAAAGAGAATTTTTGCCGCAACCGTCGCGTTCAATTCTTTCCGAAAAACGCCAACGCGTTGTCCTTCTTCAAACGTGCGACGCAACAACGCCAGATACTCGGCAAAGCCTGCGGCTGAGAATTCTTCCATGAACTTCGTCGAGCCGCGCAATTCAACCTGAAACACCACGGCGAGGTCGCGATCGGCCCCCAAACGCTCAAGATGCAGCTTAGCGATCCGTCGTAGCTTCTCGCGCGGATCATCGAGATTCTCGATCAGCTGGCCGCCTGCCGCGATCGCTTCGGCCATGTTCTGATCGAAAATCGAATGCAGGATTTCTTCTTTGCTCTTGAAATAGAGATAGACCGTCCCGTCAGCGACCTCTGCAGCGCGCGCGATGTCCGCAACCTTGGAATTGAAATACCCATTGCGAGCAAACACCCGTGTTGCCGCACGCAGGATCATCGCCCGCTTGTCGCCGATGGAATTGCGGGATGACACCCGCTTTTTGGAAGGTCGCGCCATGAATGAATGAATCGTCACTCAGTGACGCCCTAGCCTAACTTGACTTGAAGATTGTCGCAAGCCTGAGAGCCAAATGGGTACTGATGCAGTTTGGGAAAGTGGCACCGGCGTCCCGCCCGTGAAATCACGCGCAAGATGCACGTGCCACAACCAAACTGCATCAGTACCAGCCAAATGTACGGCGTAACTCTGTGAATCTCTGCGGTCCTTTGTGCCTGTGGTGATCAGCTTTTTGACGCAAATTCACCACAGAGTCCAGTGGGACGACAAGTAGGATCCCCGAGTTCATCGCGCGACTTCGCGCAGAAGATTGCAATCTCACATAACCTTACAGTCAGTCAACCAAAAAGAATCTGATATTCTGCTTGAAATCACCCAACATTGGTTGTATAGTCCGTCGCGCATGAAGTAGAGGGTTAATCAGCGGCTTCCCGACATCAAGCTGCGCCCTTTAGTTGCAAAGCCC
>QHXG01000023.1 GCA_003222845.1 Acidobacteriota bacterium
AATCGATCCCCCGTGGCGTGGCCCCACTGATCGTTGATCTTCTTGAAGTCGTCAACGTCCATGCTGATCAATGACAGAGACTCACGATTCAGGCGCTGGCACTCGGCGAGTCGCTGTTCAAGCATCATGTAGAACCCGCGCGCGTTCGGCAGCTCAGTAAGCGGGTCGGTAAGTGCGCTTTCCCTGGTCCTTTCAAAGGTCATCGCATTGTTCAGGGCCGAGGCCGCGTGCTGCGCCACGGATTCGAGCAATCGCACATGTTCAGTCGTGTAGGACGTGCGGCCCTTTGAATACAGGGTAATCGCGCCGAAAGCGCCGTCTTCTTTGATTAACGGCGAAACCAAAACGCCGCGATACGTTCGGACGATGTCATCGGGCAATCCCACCAAATCCAACTCGGGAGACGAGTTGCACATTGACCGGGAGTTGGCAATTACCCATCCGGTGATGCCGTCACCGACGCTCATGCGTCGACGGTCAAATAAATCCGCGTGATCGCCGACCGCATGAATCGCGATAGCCTTACCAGAACGATCGTCGACCATAAAAATGATACAGGTGTCGAAAGGCACAATTGCCCGCAACTTGTTGGAGATCAGCGTAACAGTATCGTTCATGTTCAACGACGAACCAATGGTCTGCGCAATTTCATGAAGCGCGAAAACCTCGCGCTGCGCCTCGGTGATTGAGCGGAAGCCCAAGCCTTTATCCGGTGATCCAAGCACATCAGAGGCGAGCCCGGCGTCAGGTCTGGTCTTCGTAGTGAGGTCGATGTTTTCTGAGGCCACCTGCTCCTGAATGTCTTCGGAGGCTATTAACTGGTCGAATTCCACCACATGCTGCGTGAAGAGATCTACGACCTTCGGATCAAAGGACGAGCCACTCATTTTGTGCAACAGCGCCAGTGAGTCTTCACGCTTCATGCCTTTGCGATAAGGACGATCGCAACGTGTGGCATCATAGAAATCAACGACTGAAATAATGCGGGCAACCAGCGGAATCTGCTCTGACTTGAGGCCTTTGGGGTAACCGCTGCCGTCCCATTTTTCATGGTGATAGCGGACGATGTCTTCCACCGGATAGGGAAAATTGACGCGCTTCAGAATATCGCCACCCACCGTCGGATGAATTTTCATTTTCGCGAATTCAGCTTCAGTGAGCTTGCCGGGTTTGTTTAGGATATACTCGGGAACGGCCAATTTGCCGATATCGTGCAGTAAAGCGCCGGCGAACAGCGATCGCAATTCCTGCTCGCCTACTTTCAATAGCTTGCCCATCTCGCTCGCGTAAATCTGAGTTCGCCGCACGTGACCGTGAGTCGTCTGGTCTTTTTAGCATCGATTGCAATCGCCAGTGACTCGATGGTGTTCATGTGCAGATCGGCAATCTCTTCCATGTAACGAAGCTTTTCGGCCTGCGCGCGCGTAACTTCGCTTAACCGCTTCTCGTTGAAGCGATACAACAAGTGCACCAGGCCCACGATTAGAATACCGACGAAGAGGAAAGGAATACCGCGGTCGTGAATCGCGGAATAGAACAAGGCCGCCGCCGTAACGTTGGCCACCTGCGTCATCAGAGTCCAAATCAGACTTTCATGTGAAACGGTTATTCGGCCTTGGCCTAAGAAGAACGAATTGAAGGAGATCGTTCCAAATGTGCTTACGGCATATTGGACAATGCCGAACACGCAGAGCGGAAAAAGAAGAAGATCCAAAACCAGGCCATGTTGGTTCCCGGTGACTGCGCCGCCAGCGAAGGTCACGATCATTAAGCGATAAACCAGGGACGCGACGAAGGTCGAGATAATCGTCATGCCAATCGCAAATACTGTGGACCAGCGTTCGGCAAGCGAGAACGAAGCAACGAAACCGACGATGGCCGCCAGAATTATTGCCGGGCCCACGGTTTCAGCCGGAGGCAGCGTGTAGATCATCACCGCGAGGAAGATCAGCGCGTCCGCTACCGACTTGTGGGTTTGGCTACTGCCATCAACATTGGTGACCGGAACAGTGAAGCGGCTAGAGAGAAGAGTCAACACTACCAGCAGCACGAACGGCAGGAGACCGCTCCAGCCTAAAAGGGGAAGTCTTATCGTCCAAACAATCGCCGCGATTAGCAGCGCCCCCCCAATAGTGGCGACGACACTAACCAACAGCAGACTCTTCCAGTTTGATCTTGGCATTTGAGATTCTGTTTCGCTCTTGCAGAGATGACGTAGCTCTGAGGACGACGGAGGGGAAATGTTGGTCGGAGCAAGTGTTGGCGGCTAGTTAACAGCAGCCAACGCCGTTGACCGCGGGTAAGAATAGCGTTTTTAGGGAGCTTGAGTCAATGGTTTTTAGAGATGTTGATAATTTCTGGGTGGTTTTTGAGGGTGCGCGGTGCAAAAGCTAGCTCCGAACCAATTGCTTCACCAATTCGCCGGAGCTATGTACCGGAGTTTGGCAGGTATAGGTTTCGCAGACAAAAGCGGTCGGCTGATCATTCAGAGTGTCTCGTTCGCGGAGCAGGGGGACGAAGGCGGCAGCCTCCGCGTGGGACTCGGTGCATAAGGCAACGACCCGATTGGGAAGATAAGTTTGCCAGACTGTGCGGACGAGTTCGTCGAGACGCGAGTCCGAGGCGGCACCGACAATGGCAATTTCGAGCGGCGATTCCAGATAGAAATCCAGAGCACAGAGCGCAAAGCCAAATGCCGATGGATATCTGCGAATCTGATTGGCCATCTGTCGCAACACATCTGTGGCGCGCCGGTGGTAATCCTGCTTTCCCGTGAGAAGGGCCAACCTGAGCAAAGAAAGCGCTGCGATGGAATTCCCAGAGGGAGTCGCGTTATCGAGGAACTCTTTCGAGCGGACTATCAACTGTTCATGTGCTTTTCCGGTGAAATAAAATCCACCCGAGTCTTCGTCCCAAAACTGTTCGATCATGTTGTCGGCAAGCGAGACCGCAGCTTGAGTCCATCGCAACTTGCCTGTTGCTTCATACAAGGAGATTAAGCCATCGATGAGGCAGGCGTAGTCCTCCAGGTAACCATTTAGTTTGGCCTTGCCGTCTTTGTATGTGCGAAGCAGGAGGTCGCCGTTCCGCATTTGATCAAGAAGGAAACTTGCACTGGCTTCGGCGACCTGCCGATAACCGGCGCGGTTAAGGATGGCCGCTCCTTCGGCAAAGCTGCCCAGCATCAATCCATTCCAGGCGGTCAGAACTTTTTCGTCTCGACCCGGTTTGACACGTCGCTCGCGGATGTCGAAAAGCTTTCGGCGTCCCGCATCAATAGCGTTGCTCAACTCCTCGACTGAAACATCGAGCCGCTGTGCTGTGTCTTCCAGCGATGATCTAACGTGCAGGATATTCTTACCCTCGAAGTTTCCGCGCTCGGTAACATCGAAGTATTCGCAAAAGAGATTGCCATCATGTTCGCCCAACGCAGCCATGATCTCCGCGCGTGACCAGACGAAGAATTGACCTTCGACGCCTTCGGAGTCCGCATCCTGGCTCGAATAAAAGCCGCCGCCCGCATCAGTCATCTCGCGGACCACATAATCAAGCGTCTCTTGTGCGATGCGGCGCGCAAAGTCGTCCTTGGTCACCTGAAAGAGATGCAGATACAAACGCGACAGGAGCGCATTGTCGTAGAGCATCTTCTCGAAATGCGGCACGAGCCATTGCGCGTCCACCGAGTAACGATGAAACCCGCCGCCGAGCTGATCGTATATGCCGCCTTCGGCCATCTCGCGGCAGGTGTGCTGGACCATTTCCAGCGCCTCGCTTGAATGTCGGCGATGATAAGTGTGAAGAAAGAACTCCAGCGTCATAGACGGGGGGAACTTTGGCGCGCCACCAAAGCCGCCATGCGCGCGATCGTAATTCGCCGCTATGCGACGGTAGGCGCTGTCGAGAATTTCATTCGTGAGCATCTCGCGCGAAGATTCAGTGAGACCCACGCGCCGCAGCTCGCCGAGCATCGAAGTCGCAGTATTAGCAACCTGATCGGGCTGGGAACGATAGGCTTCGGCAACGCTCAATAAAACGCGCGGGAACCCGGGCATGTTGTAGCGATCTTCCGGTGGAAAATAAGTGCCGCCGTAAAACGGCACGCCGTCCGGTGTCAGGAACATGGTCATGGGCCAATGCCCAGTCATCATCTGCACCGCGTTCATATAAATCTGGTCGAGGTCGGGACGCTCTTCGCGATCGACTTTGATATTCACAAAGTTTTCATTCATGAGTTTGGCGATCGCTTCGTTCTCGAACGATTCGTGCTCCATCACGTGGCACCAGTGACATGCCGAATATCCAATGCTGAGGAGGATGGGCTTGTTTTCGGTGCGAGCCTTCGCTAGCGCTTCCTCGTTCCAGGCATGCCAATCGACGGGATTATGTGCGTGCTGGAGCAAGTAAGGACTGGTCTCGTTGATGAGGGCGTTCGTGTATCTATGATCGTTCACTCGGGTCACCGTTCCGAACGTAAACAGTTCAGCCTTTGAACCAATACTTCGTTTCCTTGGCCCAAGCGCTGTTAGGATATCGTTGATGTAACAAGTCGAAGGCTGCTTTAGACCAACGTCCAGTCTCTTTGTCGGTGCAGCCGTAGCGAGTCGCCTTAACGGCAAGATGAAGCGCTTCCGGCGCGCGTCTATCCGCGGGGTTCTTCTCGGTCCATTCGACCGCGATGCGACAGAGGTAGTTAGGCGCGGTGCCCAACGCCTGGAGCGAAGCGTACTGTTTCGCTGCCAGGCTCTGCGATGGCTTGAGAAACTGAGGTGGGACCACCGGCTTTGGTTTCGATTCTGTCTCACCTTCGCTCTCGGAAGGCGCGCCCGATCGTGATGACGGCGGTTCGGCACACCACCAATTATCGCGATAGCTGTCAATTTCGTTCATCGGCGAAGTGCGTCCAATACCGTACGAGACGTAAGGCCGCAGTCCGGGAAACTTAAGAGAAAGGTAAGCAGCGGCAAAGCGCCTGGCGTCCGCCGTAGCCGCCATTTGATATGCCGCCAGAAACTCCTTCAACTCGGGATGCATCTCCTGTAAAAGTGAGGCGGCTTGCACCGCGGTCTCGCGATCGTCGATGAGCGCGGCGCGGACGAAAGCCGATTGAATCACATCTCGTCTTAGGTTGGGAGCGAGGATCCGGCTCCGTGCGGCGTCACGCATCAGGCTCATCGGCATTGCCTTGTTAAAGACGCTTGCGGCGTCCTGATCGAAAAACAACTCACCGCCCTTCGTATTTTCCTTAGTCTCGCTCTCCTCTTCAGGAAGTTCGCGACCGTCGCTGTCATCGCTGAAGCCGGCGGGCTTGCGTTGAGCGGTTTGGAGAAATTCTTCGAGGTTCCGAGCTAAAGACATTCTTTGGGCGAGCAGGAGATTCAACGCCGAAGCCGGAAGGTTTTGACGATCATTGGCCAGATACCGATCAAGTGCGGCGCGAGCCTCGTCGACTCGTTTCGCGTCAATCAATAGGCGAACGCCGTGGAACGCGACCGAAGTAAATGCGGGCGATTGATGATCGACTTGTGTCGCCGCGCTTAAGAGAGCATCAAGCTGTGGTTGGGTGCCGGTCGCTCTTGTGATTGCCGCAACCAGCCACGGCAACGCTCGAGTCTTCTGCCATTGGCCGAATGAATAACTCGCGGCAGTGGTGGATTGATCCTGAAAGGTAAGAATCCAGTCGCTCAATTCGTCCGCGCTCACTTCGGGCGGCAGTTTTTGTTTGTCTACTCCTTCGTCGTTGCCTACAAACTTATCCAGCAGGACTGTGTAATCCCAAACAGCTTGCTTGAAATCCGCTTTGCCGTCCTTCGCGATGATCGTGTGCGCCAATTTGTGAAGAGTTTCTGCCGGGTGCAAACGCAAATGAACAAGATTCAAAAGGCGAGACGCTGCCTGGTGCGACGAGGCGAGCGATTGGTCTCTGAGAATGGCATTCAGTCGAGTCTCAGCTTCGGTTAACGGAGGAACACGTTCCTCATCTTTGTCCGCAAAGCTTCCTTTGCGCAGCAGCGAGCGCGCGGCGAGATAAGGCGCCTTGTCGTGCCACGGAGAAGAATTATCGCGGGCAATCGCGTCGAACTGTTGTCGAGCTTCGTCGAAACTTCCCGCGTAGAAATTAGCCGCTGCGATTTGGTACGCGCGATCCGCGCGAATCAGTGCGTCTTGATCGGGTTGAGGAGTCTCGGGAATCTTCCGGCCAGCCCCGCAATTCGAAAAGACGATATCTTGGGCAACGATCCAATCTCGGACCTGTGTACTTTCCGCGCCGAAACGCTTGATGCGCTCATTCAGCGTGGCGACGGCGTTATCGAAGGCATCCTCCTGGCAATTAAGGAAGCTTTCGTACTCGTGTGGTTTCTCGCGATTGCGAAACGCGCGAATCTCCGCTGAAGCCGAAAGTCCGGGCACCTTGCTGCGGGCGTCGAGCCACTTCTTAATCCAGGCTGAATCATCCACCTCGCCGCCGTAGTTGAGGCGTTCATCCCAAAGCGCTTTGATGCCACTTGCCTCGTTGGTGTTGAAATTCACTGCGCTCAGATTGCGATATGCGGCGACCAGGTAAGAACGCGCCCAGCCTGGTTCCACGACGCCAAGTTTGCCCGTCGCGAATTGCTCGAGTGGAAAGTCTGGGTGTTTGCTATAGACAAAGATGGCGTCGGTGAAGAATGGGCCGCACGCTTGAGTGGAATGGGGAAACAAGAACGAAACCAATCCGATCCATGCGAGAAAAGCAAATGTCTTCCGGGGAAACCTTGCAATCATTTTCTTAGCTCCATAATTGAGTGGACCGAACTCTCAGTCCACGGGTCCGGGCTAAACACATAGAGCCGCCGCGACGAAGAAAGGGTTTGGCGCGGCTCATCCGTCGAGACGCCGTAGCTTTGGCGACACAACGGCGAAGTGAAATCCCCGCCGTCATCCAGCCGGTTGGCGATCTGCTTCCCGTCAGTCGCCATTCGAAACAACATCGGCACGGCTTCGTCGATTGGCAAGTCTGAAAGCCAGTCGTCGTCCATGCACCATGAAGCCAGGGCGGTGATCGACAAACCGATGCGCTCCGGCAAGCGGCGGCGGACGCCAATGATTACCTCGCGATAGAAACTCCGTTCAGACTTCGTCGCGTCAAAGTCGATCTGAATGCCCGAGACGTTCGCCAGCGAAGCCATCTCCGTGATCGAGGCCACTAATTTGCTCTCCTGTTCGTTAGAGAGTCTCGGTTTCTTTGTCGCATCCGATTCAACGCGGGCAACGGCAACTACCGTGACTCGTTCCGGCAGTTTCAGTGGTTGAAGCCGTGGTCGAGTGACAACTTCATCGCCTCGCAGGTGAATCGTGCGCGCCAGAAATGCAACAGCGGTTTGACCAGGATCTATGAAGGTCAGGTCGGTTGGCCGTTCCCAGGCCCACAGAACCAATGACGGGCGTGTGTTCGAATACGCGGCGAGTTTGTTTGGCCTGTGTTCTCTAAAAAAGGATCGACCTTTCGTGACGCCGAAAGTGATCGAACCGGCCACTAGCGTTACGGCAATGAAGGCAGTAATGTTTTTGGTCGAAAATGCAGTCTTCATGAAGCAACGCGGATTCGAGACATGATACTATACGACTCATAGAACATATAGCCGTTTTTCACCATGAACAGCAGCCTCATTCCCCCGCATGGCGGTTACCGCGAACTCAAATCATTTCAGCACGCCGAACTGGTCTATGATTGCACGGTAAAGTTCTGTGATCAGAGCACGAACCACCGCGAGGAGAAAAGAATAGTACCTATCTGACTTATTCGACCTATTGCTTATGGAACGCGAAAGTTTAGAGATGGACGTCGTCTTCGTGGGCGCCGGTCCGGCGAATTTAAGTGGCGCGTTGCATCTCGCGCGGTTGGTCAATGAGCACAACGAAGCGGTTAACAGTGGGAACCGGGAAGGGAAGTCGCTTGGCGAGATTCAGATCGCAGTCATTGAGAAGGGTTCGTCAGTCGGCGCGCACATGCTCTCCGGCGCCGTGATGGATCCGCGCGGGTTGGCCGAGTTGATGCCTGACTTTGTGGAGCAAGGCGCGCCCCTTGAGTCACCAGTAAAGGAAGATCATTTTCTTTATCTGACCAGGAAACACGCGATTCGATCTCCGATTACGCCGCCGCCGCTCAAAAATCACGGCTACTACATTGTTTCGCTGAATCGTCTGACAGCCTGGCTGGGCGAGAAATGCGAACAGGCCGGCGTCAATATCTTTCCGGAGTTTCCCGGCGCTGAGATGCTGTACGACAGAGAAGATCGCGTGGTCGGCGTGCGCACTGGTGACAAGGGTATCGATAAAGAAGGGAAGCGCAAGCCGAACTTCGAGCCGGGCGTTGATTTGATGGCGAAGGTCACAGTGCTGGGGGAGGGCGTGCGCGGCTCGCTAACAAAGAAGTTGATTCAGCGTCTTGGTCTCGACGAAGGTCGAGAGCCGCAGGTTTACAGTCTGGGAGTAAAAGAGCTTTGGGAATTGCCCGACGACCGATATCCCACCGGGCGCGTCACGCACACGCTCGGTTTTCCTTCGGACCAATGGACGTATGGCGGCGGCTGGATCTATGGAATGCAGAACCGCGTGCTCAACATCGGTTACGTTACTGGTCTGGATTATCGCGATCCGCTCCTCGATCCGCACGCGGAATTTCAGCGCTATAAAACGCATCAATTCGTGGCTAAGTTGCTCGCGGGCGGCAAGCTGATTCGTTACGGCGCGAAGGCGATTGCAGCTGGTGGTCTGCACGCCATGCCACGGCTTTACGCTGACGGTGCGTTGATTGTTGGCGACAGTGGTGGCTTTTTGAATGCCGCGCGTCTGAAGGGAATTCATTCAGCAATCAAGAGTGGGATGCTGGCCGCGGAAACAATCTTCGAGGCCTTGCTGGCTGAAGACTTTTCAGCAGAGAAACTGCAAAGTTACGAGCGTTGTGTGAAAGATAGTTGGATTACTCCCGAGTTGCGCCAGTATCGAAATTTTCATGCAGGATTTCGACATGGTCGTTGGCTGGGAATGGCCAACGCCGGCCTGCAGTACATAACCGGCGGTCGAGCGTGGGGAATTTTTGATCGTGACCATCAGGAAGCGGGCCACGAAGCGATGCAGAAACTTTCGGCCTACGGTTATCGCGGAGACAAAGCGGCCCAACGTTACAAGGATCTTCGATTTGACGGCACGCTCACCTTCAACAAAGTTACCGACGTATATCACGCAGCCGTGGCTCATGATGAAGATCAACCGGCACACCTGCACGTGCTTGACACGAACGTGTGCGCGACGCGGTGTGCAGAAGAGTATGGCAATCCGTGTCAGCGCTTCTGTCCCGCAGCCGTCTACGAAATGGTGGGTAACGCCGATGACCATCGTCATCTGCAGATCAACTTCTCAAACTGCGTCCATTGCAAAACCTGCGACATCATGGATCCGTATCAGATTATTAATTGGGTTACGCCCGAAGGTGGCGGCGGGCCGGATTACAAGGGGATGTAAGAATGCGTTAGGGCGGGCGGATTATTTTTCATTTGTCATTTGACATCTTTCATTTCACATTTGGTTTGAAAAGCTCCTCGTCTCCAATGCCCGCGCTCCATCAGAAATGGCAAATGAAAAATGTCAAATGATAAATAGAAAATTATCTCTTCCAGGTCGTACTTTGTTAACTCTCTTCCGTCGGCTCCTCCTTGCCGTCGGTTTTCCAGTGGAATTTGATCTTGCCGCTGACGACTTCCTCCAGGGCGATGCGGGTTGCTTTGTGTTTGGTGGGATCGATGTCGATACGGGGCCGCGCGCCGCGCTGAAGCTGCTTGCTGCGCTTTGCCGCCAGAATGATCAGCCGATATTTGGAATCGATCTCCGGGGATTGCGGGTCGTCTATTGCTTCGTCAAGTTCTTCGGGTGTTAAGGCCATAGGTGTATGTGTGAACCTCCAAAACTAACTTTTCAAAAATGCTTAATTGCTCAGCGCTCTTCGATTCGGTCAGTACTCAGGATTCCAGCAGCGAAGCGAAGTCGGCCAATGTCTCTTTGAGTCTTATCTCCTGGCGTTCCCTTCGAGCACGCTCAGCGTAAATCACAGATGCCAGTTGCGCCGACGCGCGATTGATATCATCGTTAAGAATTACGTACTGGAAATATCTATATTGCTCAACCTCAAGCGGGGCGCCGCGCAGTCGCCTTTCGAGATCCGTCGGCGAATCGGTGCCGCGGGCCGCTAACCTGTTGCGCAGCAATTCAAACGACGGCGGCAAAATGAAAATACTGACCGCATCGTCGATCAGTTCGCGAATGCTGGCCGCGCCCTGGACGTCGATTTCCAGAATAATGTCTTTTCCGGCGGCGCGCTCCCGTTCAACCTGCGCCTTGCTGGTTCCGTAAAGATGTCCATAAACATCCGCCCATTCGAGGTACTCGCCCTGCCGAATCAGGCCTTCGAACGTCACGGTCGAAACGAAAAAATATTCGCGGCCGTCTTGCTCCGCTCCCCGCGGCGCGCGGGTCGTGTACGAAACTGAATAGCTGACCCCGGGCACGGTTTGCAAAACACGATCGATCAGAGTGCCCTTGCCGCCTCCCGATGGAGAGCTGACCACGATCAGCATTCCCCGTCCACACTCTGCGCTCGCGGCGTCCTGCTTTTCGGTTTTATTTAACTCATTCAACATTCTGCACTTGTTCGCGTAGTTTCTCAACCTCAGCCTTGATCACGAGGCCTGCATCCTTTATCGAGACTTCAGTTGATTTGGCCAGCAGGGTGTTCGCCTCGCGATTCAGTTCCTGCAACAGAAAATCGAGCCGCTTCCCGACTTCGCCTTCCGATTCGAGCGCCGCGCGAAATTGTTCCAGGTGGCTTCGCAACCGGACCAACTCTTCGCTGATGTCGCTGCGATCGGCGAGATAAGCAACTTCTTGCGCCAGTCGCCCCGCGTCGAGTTCGATTGCTTGTCCGCCGCGCGCAATCAATTCCGTGATGCGTTTTTGCAGCCTCTCCCGATATGCATCAACCAGGGTCGCTGTCGCCGCTTCGATGATCGGGACCTCGGCTTCGATCTTGGCTACGCGCCCACGCATTTCCTCGGCCAGCACGGCGCCTTCGCTCTCGCGCATCTGTTCGAGGTCGTCGAGGGCCTGGTCGAGCGCGCCCTCGAGTCCAGCGATGGTCTCGTCGTTAATGCCATTACGCGCCGGCGTTAATGCCCCGGGGACGCGTGCTACGGCGTTAATGTCAATCTCGCCTCCCAGTTTGAACTGCTCTTGAATCTCGCGAATCGCGCTAATATAGCCCGCAATCAAAGGTCGATTTACTTCGTACGCGATCGCACCAGTACGCTCGAAATTGATATTGAGGTCGACGCGGCCGCGCGAAAGACGTGCGCCGATACGTCGCCGGATGCTGTTTTCAACGGCGGATAACTCCTGACCCATCCGCAGATGAATATCGAGATAGCGGTTATTGACGGTCTTGATCTCAACCGCAACCGTGAAGTCTTCGCCGCTGACTGTGCCGCGGCCAAATCCGGTCATTGATTTCATAAAATTGTTAGTGGTCAGTTGTCAGCGGTCAGTGGTTAGTTCTTGATCTTTGGCCTTTGATCTTTGGTCTTGGTTCTTTCTTGGCCGCAGGCTATGTCAAAAGGCAAAGACCAAAGATCAACTGACAACTATCCACTGACCACTGACAACTCCTCTTCCTCATCCGCAAATTGCAACTCGTAGAGCCGCTG
>QHXG01000811.1 GCA_003222845.1 Acidobacteriota bacterium
CTGCAACGATTCATTCAGGAAGCCAGGGCGGCCTCGGCCTTGAATCATCCGCACATCCTCACGATCTATGAAATCGGCGTCACTGGGAGTTCGCGTTTCATCGCCACAGAGTTCATCGACGGTGAGACTTTGCGGCAGCGCATAAGTGCGGGATTGAATCTGGCTGAGGCTCTGGAGATCGCGATTCAAGTTGGTAGTGCGCTCTCCGCGGCCCACGCCGCAGGGATCATCCATCGCGACATCAAGCCCGAAAACATCATGGTTCGTCACGATGGATACATTAAGGTACTCGATTTCGGTCTGGCAAAACTCACTGAGCCAAAGCGTTCCACCACCGATACCGAAGCGCCAACGAGAGCGATGGTCAATACCGACGCCGGGACAGTGATGGGCACGGCGAATTACATGTCGCCCGAACAGGCAAAGGGAACCCATGTCGATGCGCGCAGCGACCTGTGGAGTCTCGGCGCGGTTCTCTATGAGACGATAACCAGACACGTACCATTCCCCGGTGAGACTCCAACCGAGACAATTTCGCTAATTCTCCAGCGAGAACCTGCGCCGCTGACGCGCTTTGCGCATGAAGTGCCGCCGGAGTTGGAGCGCATCGTCACCAAGGCTCTGACAAAAGATCGCGAGGAACGCTATCAGACCGCGAAGGACTTGCTGATCGATTTGAAGAGCCTGAAACGTAAGCTCGAAGTGAATGCGGAAATTGAACGTACCGTGGCGCCTGAGTTGCGATCGTCCGCTTCGACCAGCACTGGGCCAGGCGCGGCGGCGACCGTCTCAGGCGCCGTCGCGGCGACAACTCCCGCCGGGACGCACTCACCTTCGAGCGCGGAATACATCGCGTCGGGAATCAGACAGCACAAATTGGCGGCAGCGATTGCTCTGCTGGTCCTACTTGTCGCAGCCTTTGGCGTCGGGGCTTATCTGCATGCCCGCAACACCGAAGTCGCCATCGAGTCAATCGCCGTGTTGCCATTTGTCGATCAGAATCACGATCCCGATTCGGAATATCTCTCCGATGGCTTGACCGAAGGCATCATCAACAGTCTGACCCAGCTTCCGAACCTCAAAGTGATCGCGCGCAGCTCAGTCTTTCGCTACAAAGGGAAAGAGGCCGATCCATTCACAGTGGGAAAAGAACTGGGCGTGCGAGCGATTCTCACCGGGCGGATCATGCAGCGCGGCGATAACGTAACGATCAGCACTGAATTGGTTGACGTACGCGATAACAAGCAGCTTTGGGGCGAGCAGTACACGGAGAAAGTTTCAGATCTAATGTCCTTGCAACGCGATATCGCCGGAAAGATCGTGGGCAATCTCCGTTTGAAAATTTCCGGTGAAGAACACAACCGGATGATGAAGCATTACACCGAGAACTCAGAGGCATACAAACTTTATCTGAAGGGGCGTTACTACTGGAACAAGCGCACGGCCGAGGCACTGAAGAAATCGGCCGAATATTTCAATCAGGCAATCGAGAGGGACCCAAGCTACGCTCTGGCGTACTCCGGACTGGCCGACGCTTATGGTTTACTACCAAATTATTCCGGCGGCTCGCCGCAGCAGGAATTTGGTCCCAAGGCAAAGGCGGCGGCCAGAAAGGCGGTCGAGCTTGACGACAGGCTGGCTGAGGCTCATACGTCATTGGCGACTATGCTCGCGTCCTATGATTGGAACTGGGCAGAATCCACCAAAGAATTTAAGCGAGCCATCGAACTGAATCCCAATTACGCGACGGCCCACCACTGGTATAGCGACGGACCGCTGCTGTCCACGGGGCGGGTTGATGAGGCCATCGCGGAGATGAAGCGCGCGCAAGAGCTTGATCCCCTCTCGTTAATCATCAATGCCGAACTCGGCAGCAATTATATATTCGCGCGCCAATATGAAAAAGCGATCGAGCAGTTGCGTAAGACAATCGAAATGGATTCAGCTTTTTATTCCGCTCGTTATAACCTGGGCGAAGCTTTCGAATTGACTGGCGACTTTCAGGAAGCATTGAAGGAATATCAGACAGCTTATCGGCTGGGCGACGATCCGGCGATGCTTGGATTCATTGGCCATGCCTACGCGGTGTCGGGTAAAAAGGATGAAGCGTTGAAGACCCTCGATCAAATGAAGGAGATTTCACGACAACGCTATGTGCCGGCGTACTCGTTCGCAACAGTTTATGCGGCGCTTGGGGAAAAGGA
>QHXG01000024.1:0-2150 GCA_003222845.1 Acidobacteriota bacterium
CAGTGCTTTCCCGTAAGCACCGTACGAGAAAGCACTGGTCTTTCTCAGTCGCAGTTCGCAGAGTTGCTTGGGGTGTCGGTACGCACGCTGCAAGAATGGGAGCAAGGGCGTCGAGCGCCATCGGGCGCCGCCCGTACTTTGCTACGCATCGTCGCAAATAATCCTCGCGTCTTGCGGGATGTGGCCTGAGTATTTGTCGGAATACAAGGTACTGCTGACTCTTGAGGACGGAAGCTTACGACAAGTTGGATTTAGCGCCGCACCTCGACGGAGGAGTGTTCGAGTCGTTGAAGGACATGAGCAACTTCAAGAGCGTTCATCTCAACTCTGATCTGGATACGATTGTCTGGAAGAATGGCGCCGACATGTCCCCGGATTTTCTTTATGAAATCGGCGTACCCGTAGCCGAGTCAGTGCCGGCGGCATAGCACCCGTAATAACGCGCCGAAGAATTGGCCGAACGCCCCCACGTCTTGTTTGGAGGGATCGTATGTCACAGAGTTTAGAATTCGGAGATGGCAGTTCGACGGGCAACGACTCCGTGTTTGGCGCGCCAAGCCATTGGGTGCGAAGCAAGAATGGAATCGGAGTGAAGGCAACGTATAACCGTGGCCGAGCCCAGCGAGATGTAGAGGACTCTTTTTTCTCCGTCGTTTGGCAAATCAAGATTGAGCGCGATCAAGCCAAAAACCCGAAGTGGGCGCGAACTATCAATCTGCAAGTGGAATCACCTCGTCACCCGGCCGCTCCTAAGGCGAAGGGAAAGGGAAACTCCTTTCTCAACGACCTTAAGCGACAAGTGGTCAAGGCGTTGTTGACATCGGAAATAGGCTCGCTCTTGCAGGAGAGAGGATATCGTTATGACGACAGCAATGGCAGGATCATATCCGGCGACGAAGAAAAGATGAAGGGACGCATAACCATAACTCCGCTGAAGGTGTTGCTGAATGAAAGTCAGGTAGCGTCGAAACCAGAGGAAACAATTAAGGCGGTTCATGAAGCCGTTGGTTCATCAGTGGAAGCGGTGTTGCAAAAGTTCACCGAAGATCTGAACAACTGTTTTGTCGCAAAGGTTGAGGGGCATCCGAAGCCGGTCAAAGTAATTCGACGACAAACTAAACCGGAAGGTTTATCTGTACGCGATAACACTCTTGAGTACAGTTCAAAGAAGACTCGTTATGAAGCGATGGTCACTATGACTCCTCAAGAACTGTTTGAGCAATGCTGTTCCGAGATCAAATCCGCTTACGATCAGTTGGGACACAAATTTGGGTGGCGTTTCCTGACATGTCAGAGCTCAGCATTCGTCACCCATCCCAAAGTTGCGTTGATTACGCTGCAACCTGGTGGCCGACGCGACTATTTTCCCGAACTTCCGCGAGAATCTCAGGAGCGCGGATCGGCTTACTTGATCGAAAGCTGGGATGGTGTTCCTGCCGGGACTGCTCCACTTCAGCAACAGGTCCGTGGGTTCTTCGGCGCCTTGGCACAGCGTATCGGAGCGCCTTCTGGAGACAAACTTTTGACCGAGAGCTTGAGCTCCCATTTCATACCGTTCAGGGCTCCCAAGATCGCGCTTCTACCGAACAAAAGAGCATCTCTAGACTTCTCAGAATCGCTTTGGTCTAGTAGTGATCGACCAATATGCATTCGAAGCTTTCTCGCGTATTTTGCAAGAGAGTCTACGACAGTCGCCGAATACTATTGAGATGCCTATCGGGTGGGGCGAATACAAAGCTCGAATAAGACACTTTTCTCAGGGTCCAACGCTTTGCTGGTTCCCTCATTGGTCTACATTTAAGATTTTCAGTCGTCGCGAATCGCAGCGCGCCGTCGGAGAAATCATCGATGTGCTCTCGAAGAAACTGCTGCAATTGAACCCTGACCGTGCTTAACCTAGGGCGCCTGAGACGAACTTTTTGAAGCATTGGCTCGACCGTAGCGATGGCTCGAAACACAACTCGGTCACGATTCCGATTGATCGTCATCGTCGTCACTTCAGTACGAGGAACAATATGCTAGAATCAGTCGCGAGAATGAGCTTATGACTCCGGATGTTGAGCAAATTATTAGTTCGATTCAACAGCTTCCTGAGCCCGAACGCGAAAAGGTTCGGCAGTGGCTGGAAGATGAGCGAACCTCTGACGAGA
>QHXG01000024.1:2205-2843 GCA_003222845.1 Acidobacteriota bacterium
TCTCTGCGCTGGCTGAACGAAAACCGGCAGAAATATCTGGGCCAGTGGGTCGCCCTGGATGCCGGCCGTCTCATTGCAAGCGGACCAAATGCCCTGGAAGTTTATGCAAAAGCAAGGGCCGAGGGAGTAAAGATTCCGTTTGTCGAGCTCGTCGCGGAAGAAGAAGCCGCACCGTTTAGCGGAGGTTGGCTTTCGTGAGCGAAACCGTAACCTTCGATAAGATCTAGCTGGTTGCTGCGGGCGAAGGGGTGTAATCAAAAGTGAGAGTCAAATACCCCCAATGGCAATTGGGGGATTATTGAAGGCCAGCCTACACAAGCTCGCCCATCCACGCAAAATACCCCCGACGGGAGTCGGGGGATGATTCAATTCCAGCCTAGGTTGGTCCGTATGGGCAGGCAAGATTTGAAAAGTCCACCGATTTCCATCGGTGGTATTTGTAAGGTGAGTGTGGTGTTTCTTTTGTAGGCTGGGCTTGAACGATCCACCGATTGCCATCGGTGGTATTCATGAAAATTACGAGCGGTCGATGAATGGAGGCCGCTTTAATGAAGGCGCGGTTCCCTTCATTCGGAAGTTAATCGCCCAGAATCGCCAACTCTTTAAAGCATTGGCTCAACGGTAGGAATGTCTGGCAA
>QHXG01000024.1:2916-4127 GCA_003222845.1 Acidobacteriota bacterium
CTTATGAACGCACTACTCATCTACCCGGAATTTCCTGACACCTTCTGGAGCTTTCGTCACGCTCTGAGGTTCATCGGCAAGAAATCTGCCTTTCCGCCGCTCGGGCTGCTAACGATCTCGTCGATGTTGCCGAAGTCCTGGCACCGGCGGCTGGTGGACATGAACGTGCGTCCGCTCACGGCCGCTGATCTCAAATGGGCTGATGTCGTCTTTGCCAGCGCGATGTATGTGCAGAAAGAGTCGCTCAAAGAAGTCATCAGCTTATGTAAGGCCCAGGGAAAAACAGTGGTCATGGGTGGCCCGTACGCTTCGATGGGCCTCAACGATGCGATTGAGGCCGATCACGTTTTCGTCGGCGAAGTCGAGACGACGTTTCCCGGATTCTTAGATGATTTTGAGCGTGGCGAGGCGAAAGCTGTTTACCAGGCTCCAGAGCGGCCGCCGCTCGCTTTGACGCCCGTTCCGGATTTCGGACTGGCCGAACTCTCGCAGTACAGCGACATGTCCGTGCAGTACTCGCGCGGCTGTCCATTCAATTGTGAGTTCTGCGACATCATAGAAATTTACGGCCGCGTCCCACGCACAAAGAGCAATCAGCAAATTCTTGCCGAATTGGACGCGCTGGTGCGGGTTGGCTGGCGTGGTGAGGTCTTCATCGTCGACGACAATTTTATCGGCAACAAGAAAAACGTTCGGCTGCTGATGCCGGAGCTGGCCGAATGGTCTGCGCGCAACAAGTACCCGTTCGCATTCACTACGGAAGCCAGTGTCAATCTCGCTGATGATGATGAGTTGCTGGCGCAGATGCGCACCGCCGGATTCAGGCAAGTTTTTATCGGCATCGAAACACCGGTCGTGGAAAGCCTGAAAGAGGCGCAGAAGGGTCAGAACACGCGCCGCGATCTAATAGACTCGGTTAGAAAAGTTCAGAGCTACGGGATGGAAGTGCTGGGCGGTTTTATCGTCGGCTTTGATAATGATCCTGATGATATCTTCGAGCGGCAAATAAACTTTATTCGTGAAAGCGCAATCCCGGTCGCGATGGTCGGCTTGCTGGCGGCAATCCCCGACACGCAACTCTGGCGGCGACTGGAGCGCGAGGGGCGGCTCACGCGAGAACAAGAGCATACTGGAAGCAATACGGACTGCGTGCTCAACTTTGTGCCGAAGATGGACGCGAGTCGTCTGATTGAAGGTTACAAATCCATCAT
>QHXG01000024.1:4137-11965 GCA_003222845.1 Acidobacteriota bacterium
CGTTCGCTCGACAGCCTGGGCCGCGTCACGCGTGTCGGCGCGCCGCACATTGGCGAAGGCGGATTGAAGCGAGAAGACATCACCGCCTTTGCGCGCATCATCTTTGCGCTGGGTGTGCGCGACAGGTCACGCGGAGAGTTCTGGCGCTTCATGAGAAGAGTTGTCTCTGAGCACCGGGACAAGATTGATGACGGTTTGATGTTCGCGGCCCTGGGCTATCATTTTCGGAAGCTGACCGAAGTTTATTGTAATTAGCGAATGAGGCAGCATTATTTTCTCTCATCTATCTCTGTGTCTCCGTGGCTAAGGTTAGTTTTTCATCAACCTGCTCGTGTGGTGTCTCTAAAGTTCGCTTAACAAGTGCGTCTATTTTCAGGTGCGTTTCTTCGGTCCCGGAGGGACCAAATGTCTATAGAACCAGAATCAGAAACAGAGTAGACAAGCTCCAGAGGAGCGAAATATTTGGTATCGAGGTACATTGCGCTCCTCCGGAGCTAAAGAACATTTTAGCGTAACGTGAACTATAAACATTTGGCCGCTCTGCGGCCCGTTTCGGACTTTCGGCTAGTCAAGTCGGGGCGCCATCTCCAGTCATGCAGGAAATCAAACTTGTCGTCTTCGATTTAGCCGGCACAGTTATAGAAGATGCGGGACAAGTACCGGCAGCGTTTACGAAGGCACTGCGAAATCATGAGATTGAAATAGCGAGTGACTCGCTTCGGGAAATGCGCGGCGCATCCAAACGCGAAGTCATCCAAAGCTTCGTTGAGCGCCGGACTGGGGGCAGCAAGGCGGAAGTTCTTGCTCACACTGAAAGTATCTACAATTCTTTTCGCAGCACCTTAGCCGGAATCTATGAGAAAGACGGGGTGCGGGAAATTGCGGGAGCAACCGAAGCCTTTACCTGGCTTCAACAGCGGGGAGTTCGGGTTGCCCTCAACACCGGGTTTGATCGAACTATAACAGCCCTTCTCCTGAAATCGATGCAGTGGAACGAAGATTTAATCAATGCCGTGGTCTGTGGAGATGATGTCGCACTGGGACGGCCCGCGCCATATTTGATATTCCGCGCCATGGAGAAGTCGGGAATAACCGGCGTCCATGAGGTTACTACCGTCGGCGATACAATACTTGACTTACAAGCCGGTCAAAACGCCGGAGTACGCTATAACATCGGAGTACTTTCAGGCGCCCACGCCAGAGAGCAACTTGAGCGGGAACCACACACGCACTTGCTTTCATCGGTGGCAATGTTGCCCGCGCTATGGGAATAGTTTTCTTCCGCATGGTTTTCAGCATATCCTGTGCAGCTAAGCAAATTCCAATGCCCCAAACGGAGAGTCCATCCATGAATGAGATTCGTCGATTCATCGTTCAACCATTTCTTTCAGCCTTAGTCATCGCGATTGTTTCCTTGTTAACGCCGGCGCCTGTCGCCGTCGCGCAGCAGTACGACACCAATCTTTACTCCGGACTGCGCTGGCGTTTGATTGGGCCTTTTCGCGGCGGGCGCATCAATGCGGTTAGTGGCGTGCCGGGACAACCGGAGACGTTCTACTACGGATCGGTTGGTGGCGGCGTCTGGAAGACAAACAATGCTGGACGGACGTGGAATCCGGTATTCGATTCTCAGAACGTCGGATCAATCGGAGCTATTGGTGTGGCGCCATCAAGTCCGAACGTGGTTTACGTCGGCACGGGCGAAGCCGACATGCGCGACTCGATCCAATTTGGCGACGGCATGTACAAAACCATCGACGGCGGCAAAACGTGGACGCACATCGGTCTTGAGAACACGCGACAGATTGGCCGCATCATTGTCGATCCAAAGAATCCGAACATCGTGTTTGTCGCGGCGCTCGGTCATGCCTACGCCGCGAATCCGGATCGCGGCGTCTATCGCTCGCGCGACGGTGGCGCGACCTGGCAGAAAGTTCTATTCAAGAATGACGACGTAGGCGCGATCGATCTCAACTTCGATCCAACCAACTCGCAGATCGTTTACGCGACGCTGTGGAACGTGCGGCGACCGCCATGGTTCATCTATGCGCCGGCGAATGGCCCGGGCGGCGGTATCTTCAAATCGACTGACGGCGGCACGACGTGGAATGAAATCGATCAGGGAATTCCGGTCGAAGGGCGCGGACGGATCGGCATCTCGGTCTCGCCGGTTAATCACAATCGGATTTATGCCGCCGTCGATGCGAAGGAGGGCGGCATCTTCAACTCGGAAGATGCGGGCGCAACCTGGACCAGGCTTTCCAGCGATAAAAGATTATGGGATCGCGGCTGGTACTTCGAGAAAATCACCGCCGATCCGAAGAACGCTGATACCGTTTACGTGTCGAACACGTCCGTCTATCGATCGACTGATGGCGGCAAGAAGTGGACCGCGATCAAAGGCGCGCCTGGCGGCGATGATTATCATCAGCTCTGGATTTATCCTGACGATCCAAACCGCATGATCGTCGGCAGCGACCAGGGCGCAATTGTGACCGTTGACGGCGCCGAGACGTGGAGTTCCTGGTACAACCAATCGACCGCACAGCTTTATCACGTCGCCGCCGATTATCGCTTCCCTTACTGGGCGACGGGACCCCAACAAGACAGCGGCGCGATCAGCGTTCCTTCGCGCAGCGGTCACTCAGAGATTTCCATGCACGATTGGACCGGCGCCTGTGCCGGCGGCGAATCGGGATACACGGCGCCTGACCCGCTTCATCCGGAAATTCTTTTCGGCGGCACGGTGACGCGCTGTAACGTGGTCACCGGCGAAACGAGGAACGTCTCCCCCGAAGCAGGTGGGAGGAGTATGTATCGTCACGCATGGACTCAGCCGCTCGTGTTTTCACCAGCCGATCCGCACGCGCTTTATTACGCGAATCAGTTTCTCTACAAGACGACGAATGGCGGCGAGAGCTGGACCCAAATCAGTCAGGACTTGACGCGCGAGGATCCGGGTGTGCCGCCTAACCTCAACGAAGCTGCTGCTGCTGACGCGCCGACTGACAAACGCCGCGGCGTGATTTACACGATTGCGCCTTCGCCTCTGCGCGCGTCAATGATTTGGGTCGGCACCGACGACGGCTTGATTCATTTGACGAATGATGACGGCAAAACCTGGCAGAACCTCACGCCATCGGGTCTGACTCCGTGGAGCAAAGTTGTGATGATCGACGCGTCGCACTTCGACATGAATGAAGCTTATGCTGCGGCCGAGCGCCATCAACTCGAAGACTACGAGCCGCGCATCTACCGCACGCGTGACGTGGGAAAGACCTGGACGGAAATCACAAACGGGCTGCCGAAGGGTATCTATGTGCAGACCGTGAAGGAAGATCCAAAACGAAAGGGATTGTTATTCGCCGGCACCGAGCGCGCCGTCTTCGTTTCCTTCGATGATGGCGATCATTGGCAATCGCTGCAGCTCAATCTGCCGGCAACCTCAATGCGCGATCTCGCGATTCACGAAAACGATTTGATCGTCGCGACGCATGGACGCGGCTTCTGGGTGCTCGACGATATCACGCCGTTGCGAGAGATTACCGCCGAGGCTGCGAGGGCCGACGCCTTTCTGTTTCATCCAGCGGATGCGATCAATATGCCGCCTGGCACTGACAACGGCACGCCCATGCCGCGCGATGAAGCGCTCGCCGAGAATCCTCCGTACGGTGCAATGATCGATTACTATTTAAGGTCGAATGCCACCGGGCCAGTCACCCTGGAGATTCTCGATCCATCCGGTGAAATCATTAGGCGCTACTCGAGCGACGACAAACCGCCAACGATTAATCCTGACGCGCTCAACATCCCAACCTCATGGGTGCGCTCTCCCAAGCCGCTTTCAAATCAAGCCGGCATGCATCGATGGATTTGGGATCTACGCCCGACACCGGCGCAACGAACCGGCGCTGGAGGAGGAGGAGGAGGAGGCGCTGCCGCGGCTGTCACTGCTAACTTCTTCGGCGGTCGCGCGCCGGCCGTGCTTCCGGGTTCATACACGGTGAAGTTAACTGTTAATGGGAAGGGCTACACTCAACCACTTGTGGTCAGCATGGATCCGCGCGCGAAATAACGTATCGAGACTGAAGCAAAGGATTGCGCCAGTGATGCCGTTAACAGGCTTCTGAAAGACTCCTTTGAAGGGCTTTGCAAAAGTATTTTTGCGATCGGGCGAGACCAGACACGTCACGATTAATCTCGACCCGCGGGCCTGCTCAATTTGGGATGAGGCCGCCAAACGATGGACCGCCATAACTGGACGCTACGGCATCTTCGTCGGCACTTCTTCCCGCAATCTACCGCTCAGTCGCAACCTCGTGGTTGATGGTAGATAGTAATAAACGGCGGCCGACTGTAACCATTGCCGCGCGAAAACGTCTCAGGATACTAAGAATTCCATCTGCACTGAAGGAGAAACTAAGAAATGCTAATCACGAAAACGATGCTGGCTGTCGTCCTGTTCGGCGGCTTGTTGGTCCAAAGCGGCACCGGCTACAAGGTTGTCGGCCGCTATCCGATTGGAGGCACTGGCGGTTGGGATTATATCAACATCGACAGCTCGGCGCGCCGGCTCTACGTCTCGCATTCCACTCAGGTCGAAGTCGTCGACGCCGACACCGGTAAGATCGTAGGCACGATCGCGGATACGCCGGGCGTTCACGGGGCGATCGCTGCCGGATTCAAGCATGGCTTCAGCAGCAACGGCCGCGAGCACAAGGTTTCGATGTTCGACACGACCACGCTCGCGCTCATAAAGAAGATCGACGTCGGCAGAGGGCCGGATGGTATCTATTACGATCCGAAGACGAAGCGCGTCTTCACGAATAATCACGGTACGCATGACATTACGGCGATCGATGCATCGAGCGGTGACGTAGTCGGCACTGTGCCGGTGAAGGGCGATGGTGAACAGGCGATCGTCGGCAAGGATGGTCTTATCTACGTCAACAGCGAAGATACCGCTGAAGTGGTCGTGTTCGATCCAAAGTCGCTGGAAGTAAAAAATCGCTTCCCGATCGGCGTGGCGAAGACGCCTACCGGTCTCGCTTACGATGCCAAGACTAACCGCTTATTCATCGGCTGCCGGAACGAACCGAAGATGGTGGTGATGGATGCCACGAACGGAAAAGTAATAACCAGTTTTCCGATTGGCGTTGGTGTGGACTACGCGGGTTTTGATCCGGACGCGCATTTAATCTTCTTCTCGTGCAGCGATGGAACGCTGAGCATCTATCGCGAGAAATCCGCAGACGTTTACGAGGACGCAGGCGCAGTCAAGACGCAACCCAGCGCGAGAACGATGGCCTTCGATCCTAAGACGAAGAAGATATTTTTACCCGCGGCTGAGTACAACGAAGGACCTCCAGCCCAGCCCGGCGGACGACCAACGCGTACGATGAAACCCGGTTCGTTCGTGATTTTAGTAGTCGGTAAATGAAAATGATGAAGACCAGCCTGAACCTGCTGAAGAACTTTTTCTCTAGCCCAGGCGTTCACGCCTGGGATTCGAGGACGTACAGATTCGTCAGTCTCCTTCAGGAGGCTTTGTCTGCGGCCTTAGCCAGGCTACTCTCCATCCATATCGAGAAGCCCCATAAATGGGGCTTAAACATACGCGCCGCCCAACGCATCCCAGGCGTGAACGCCTGGGCTAGAGAAAAAGTTCTTCAGCAGGCCTTTAGAATCTCTCTGCTACTCACATTGTCCGCGCTGACAACGTGGTGTTCCGCGCAAACCCAACTTACCGTCAAAGTCGTCAACACCTTGTCGATCGCGCGGACCAGCCAAACTATCGAGCTCGCGGCGAAAGATCTCGCGCCGCTTAGCGAAAAAGATCTGAACAAAATTCACGTGCGCGATTCGTCCGGCAAAGAACTGCTTTCTCAGGCGGTGGATACGGACTATGACGAACTGCACAAGCCCGACATCGTGATCTTTCAGGCGGATTTCAAACCGAACGAGACTCGGATGTTTGTCGTCAGCGCCGGCAAGAAACACGAATACACCAAAGACGATTTCAAGGCCTACGGCCGCTTTGTGCGCGAGCGTTTCGATGATTTTGCCTGGGAGAACGATTTGATTGCGCATCGTACTTACGGCAAGGCGCTGATCACCTGGAAAGGCGAACCACTCACCAGCAGCGCCATAGACATTTGGTCAAAGCGCACCTCGAAGCTGGTCATCAACGACTGGTACATGGTCGACAACTATCACGCCGACACGGGCGAAGGAATGGACGATTACTCTGCAGGCGCAACTCGCGGCTGTGGCGGCACCGGCATTTGGGCAAACAACCAACTTTATGTGCCGTCTAACTTCATCGATTCGCGCGTGCTGACCAACGGGCCTATCCGCGTGATGTTCGAGTTGGTTTATGAACCATTCGATGTCAATGGAGCGAAGGTCTCAGAAGTTTTGCGTATCTCTTTGGACGCCGGCAGTCAGTTGGATTACTTTCAAAGCTTCTACAATATTCAAAGCGGTAACGCCTCTCTGCCGGTCGCGATCGGCCTTAAGAAAGTAAAAGACGAACAGCCGGAATTGAACACCGCACGTGGTTGGCTCGCGATCTGGGAGCCGATGGAGAAGAACCAGGGCATGCAAGGTTTGGCAGCAGTTTTCGACCCGCCACAGTTCGACAAGCAGGCCGAAGACAAGCAAAACAATCTAATCGTCCTGAAACCAGGAACCGCAAAACCAGTTTCCTACTGGGCCGGCTTCGCCTGGGATCGCGCCGGAAAGATCACTTCGGCAGACGCGTGGAAAAAATATGTCGATGCGTTTGCCAACGGGTTACGTTCGCCGATTGAAATCAGCATCGCGCCTCAGTGAACAGAATTTCTTATGGAGCGCCGAGACAAAGCTCGCCGCTGTTTCATAACGCCAAATCTGCGAGTATTCATCGCCCTCATCCCCAATCTGATCAGACTGAATCCTGACAAGAGTAAGTAGCCTCACTAAGAACATTTGTTGACTCCCCCAGCTAAGGGAGTATTATCAGTCCCTCCAACGGATTGCGCTACTTCGTTTTTCCTGATGGCGCCGGCTCACCTTCGCGAGTCGGTTAATCAGATTAGCTGAGAGTGAAAATTGGCTGCTGACGAAACCACACTATCAATCGAAAGGGTCAAAGAAGAATCCCCTTGGGTCGGCGTGATCGTCCTGGTGGTTTTCCTGCTCGTCCTCTGGGGGATTGGAAGGGGGCTGGTCGCGTGGGTTCGGGAATATCGGAATGGGCCACCTCCTGTTATTGCGCTATCGGCTTATTTCGCAGACGACTCCGGCAATCCGGTCACGAAAGAGGACACTCCGAGTCATTTGAAAATCGTCGGCCAGATTTCTCGGACGAGCAAGGCGCTCGCGGATGGAAAGGTCAGACTGACTGTCGGCACCTTGGACCAAGCATTTCAGCAGACGATCATTGTCGATCTCAAGGACGGCAACTTCGGGTCTGAAGACGCAGCTTTAAGAAAGCTCGACCCTGGCGATCAGATTTACGTTAAGGCCGAAGTTTTATCTGCGGAGCTTTCCGAAACCCCGAGCGAAGAACTCTATTTGAATACCAAGCCTCCCAAGATAACCAGCGACACCCTTTGGGAGATCGTGATTGGTTTTTTGGTCGTTGTCTTCATGGTTTTTTTCTATGCCTTTACCGGCAAAAAGACTCCTTTGAAAAACCGCACCGCGATCATTTTTTCTTACTGCGTCATTGGCATTTTCCTGATTCTGCCGCTACTGGCGCCTGTCCTTCTGGTGCCTAACGACCGGCGCGGAATGATCGCCAAGCCGGTAGGCCTGGTCCTGACCCGCATCGGCAGTCCGCAAG
>QHXG01000808.1:0-1349 GCA_003222845.1 Acidobacteriota bacterium
AATAACCCCGTCTACCAGTTCACCGACAATCTGAACTGGGTCAAGGGACGCCACACGTTGACGTTGGGGGGAACCTGGCTGCACACCAGTTTCTATTCGCACACATTTGGCACCGCCGGGGTGCCGCAATATAACCTCGGCGTGGTGACCGCCGATCCGATCAATAACGTATTACGAAATGCGCTGCCTAGCATCAACACCTCCGGCAACGACATCGCCAATGCGCTCGGTCTCTATGCGCTCTTGACCGGCCGGGTTACCAGCGTCTCAGTCGCCACGCAAGTGGATGAGCAGACGCATAAGTACATTCAGTTTGCTGAGACGATGCAACGTTATGCGTTCACCACTTTCGGTTTCTACGCGCAGGGCAGCTTCCGCTGTCGTCCCGATCTGACGCTGAATTTCGGCCTGCGCTGGCAATTCGACGGCGACATCCACAGCGGCAATGACCTGCTTTCGCAACCGAGCGGCGATAACTTCTTTGGGCCGTCCACGGGTCTTTTCCAGCCGGGTGTGGTAAACGGCAACCTGAATCCGGCCTTCGTCCTCGTGATCCATCCGTACGGCCGCGATTACGTGAACCCGGCGCCGAATTTCGGCTTCGCATGGAACCCTTCAGGCGAGCGGGCCGGGTGGTTTGGGAAGCTGCTCGGGGATCGCAAAACGGTCGTCCGCGGTGCTTACTCGATCACTTTCTTCAACGAGGGGTTGAACTCAATCTCCAATTCGCTTTCAGGAGGCCGGGGTCTGACGCAGTCGGGGACAGCGGCCAACGGCGTGGAATTCGTGCCGGGGTCGCTCGAGCTGCGCTCACCCGCACCGGCAATCAAAGTCTTTCCGGCGACCTTTGGCTTCCCGATCTACCAGAATGCCTTCTCTTCGCCGGTCGGCGGCAACTACGTCGATCCTAATCTGGTGTCGCCATACGTGCAGAACTGGAGCTTGGGAATTCAACGCCAACTCACCAACAACATCACGCTCGAAGTGCGCTACGTGGGTAACAAAGCCACGCACATGTGGCATCGCCAGAACATGCAAGAGGTCAACATCTTTGAGAATGGTTTCCTCAATGATTTCATTCAGGCCAAGAAGAACCTCGACATCAACATCGCCAATGGCAAAGGCAATACCTTCATCAACAACAATCTTGCCGGCCAAGCGCCCTTGCCGATCTTTCAGGCTGCTTTCGGGGCGCTCGGAAATCAGGCGGCGCTTTCCGCTTCCCAAGGCTTCGGCAACGCAACCTTCATTCAGAACCTGAACCAGGGTGTGGCGGGCACGCTGGCCCAGACGCTGGCCACCAGTCCGACGAATTTTTGCCGGCTCGTCGGCAACAAAGTCGCCTCCTG
>QHXG01000808.1:1456-3161 GCA_003222845.1 Acidobacteriota bacterium
CAACAACTACAACGGGCTCCAGATTGATGTGAAGCACCGGCTCAGCAATGGCTTGAACCTCGGCGTCAACTATGTGTGGAGTAAGGCGCTGGGTGACCTGCTGAACGAAACTGATCAGGCCGCTGGATACCAGTGGTTCACCATGCGCAACGCACGTCTCAACTATGGGCCATCGCCCTTCGATCGCCGGCATCTCTTCAATGCCTATTGGACTTACGACCTGCCGTTCGGTAAGGGACGGCGCTTCCTGGCGAAAAGCGGGCTGCTGGATCGGATCGTTGGCGGCTGGACGCTCGGCGGACGCGAGACAATCGGCTCCGGCAATCCGTTCCTTCTCAGTGGCGGACGCAACACGGTCAACAATCTCACTCAATCCGGCGTGGTCTTCCTCGGCGGCTTCACCGCCAACCAATTGCAGAAGGCCTTGAGCACGGTTGGGGGAAGCTTCTCGAACACGGCACTGATCGCAAACGTGGCCAGCATCGCGACCTTGAATACCTCGACCAGGACCAGCCAGGTGAATTCGGTGCTTTATGCTCCGGCTTCCACTCCGGGCCAGTTCGCCGGGTTCGTCTATCTGCGCAACACGCCCCTCTACATCCTGGACATGAGCGTCAACAAGGAGATTCGCATCACTGAGCGGTTGCGGTTTACCATGCGGCTGGTGGCGCTGAATTTCCTGAACCATCCGTTCTTCGACATTGCGAATTCCAGTCCGACCTCGACCACGTTCGGCCAGATCACTGGAGCGACCAACAGCACCCGCACGATGCAGTTCCGCGCCAGCATTGATTGGTAAACGCTCCGTCGTTTACGAAAATCTATGTTCGCCTAGCGTCTGAGAAGGCAACTCGTGAGGCAATACTCGAGGAACGTCCAGTGGAGGTTCAGCTTTGAATAGGGACCTAAGGAGAGAAACTATGATGCACCAACACCTTTTCCGGAAGACGGCTTTAATGTTGAGCCTCCTCCTTCTACCGTTCACGGTCAGTGCGCAAGTAACCCAAGCCGATTATGAACGGGCCGCCAGCCTTCGCACCAGGTTTCAGGGACTGGCAGTCAACATCGTTGAGAGGCCGACTTGGATTGGCAAGACCAGCCGCTTCTGGTATCGAAAGTCGGTCAAAGGTGGGAACGAATTCGTGCTGGTGGACGCCGATACGCTGACGAAGAAGCCAGCGTTCGATCATGAGAAGCTGGCCGCGTCGCTTTCAACCGCGACTGGCAAGAAGTACACGGCGGTGACGCTTCCATTGATGGCGATCAATTTTGTCGACAATGAACAAGCGATCGAGTTCATCGCTGACGCGTCGAGATGGCGATGCAGTCTTTCGGATTATAGCTGTCAGAAGCTGGGTCCCGCGCCAACCGGACCGCCGTTTCGTCGGCAGGATGACAACCCCGAAGAGGAACCCCCAGCAGAATATGGTAATGACGTCGTCGACGGCATGGTCGACCTGTTCACGCAAGCTCAACAAGGCCAAGGTCAGACGCAGCAGTTTCAATCGCCAGGACGCGCACCTGAACAGGAGCAAAGACCGAAAACCTCGCCCGACGGAAAATGGGAGGCATTCATTCAGAACTACAACGTCTTCATTCGCGCCAAAGGCAAGACTCAAGCATTTCCGTTGAGCTTCGATGGCTCAGAGGGAGACTACTACACGCTCGCTTCGATCAGTTGGTCGCCTGATTCCCGGCATCTGGC
>QHXG01000808.1:3193-5185 GCA_003222845.1 Acidobacteriota bacterium
ACCGACCAGCTCCAACCAAAATCTTCGACGCGCGAGTATGCCAAACCGGGGGATGCTCTTGACTTTGCGCAACCGGTGCTTTTCGAACTCGAAACGAAGAAGCAGCTCGTCATCGACAACCCGCTCTTCGCCAACCCTTACAGCCTCTCAAACCCAGTCTGGCGAAAGGATGGCGGCACGTTCACTTTTGAATACAACCAGCGGGGGCATCAGGTTTATCGCATGATCGAAGTAGATGCAGCCAAGGGAAAGCCACGAGCGGTAATCTCGGAAGAGACTACTAGCTTCATTGATTATCGCCCGCTAATTCCGAACCCCAGGGACACTGGAAAGAAATATCGTTATGAATTGAATGACGGTAAAGAAATCATCTGGGCATCAGAGCGCGACGGTTGGAATCACCTCTACCTCTACGATGGTTCGACGGGCAAGGTGAAGAACCAGATCACCAAAGGCAACTGGGTTGTCCGCGCGGTCGATAAAGTGGACGAACAGAAGCGTCAGATTTGGTTCCAGGCGAGCGGCATGTACGCCGGCAAGGACCCATACCTCATCCATTACTATCGGATCAACTTCGACGGCAGCGGACTCATACCTCTGACTGAAGCAGACGCAAATCACACGGTCGCTTTCTCGGAAGATATGAAATACTACGTCGATACCTGGTCCCGCGTCGATCTTCCCACCATCTCTCAACTTCGCCGCACCGAAGATCGAAAGGTGATCATGGAACTCGAGCACGGCGATGCTCAGGCACTGCTAGCCGCCGGCTGGCGTGCGCCTGAAATCTTTACGGCAATGGGACGAGATGGGAAGACAGACATCTGGGGCGTCATCTACCGGCCAACGAATTTCGATCCAGCGAAGAAATATCCGGTCATCGAAAGCATCTACGCAGGGCCGCAAGGCTCATTCGTGCCCAAGAGTTTCACCGTGGCCACTCAACCGCTGACCGAACTCGGATTCATCGTCGTCCAGATCGACGGTATGGGGACCAACAATCGATCGAAAGCGTTTCACGATGTTGCGTTCAAAGACCTTGCCGACGCCGGCTTCGCGGATCGCATCTTGTGGCACAAAGCGGTGGCGGCGAAATACCCTTATTACGACGTGAGCCGCGTCGGCGTCTTTGGGACTTCAGCGGGCGGCCAGAGCGCCATGGGCGCGCTGCTCTTTCATCCGGAGTTCTATCAGGTCGCCGTCTCTAACTCGGGTTGTCACGATAACCGGATGGACAAGATTTGGTGGAACGAGCAGTGGATGAGCTGGCCACTCGGTCCCCACTATGCAGCCTCGTCCAATGTGGATAACGCCTACCGTCTGCGAGGTAAGCTGCTGCTGGTTATGGGAGAGATGGACACGAACGTCGACCCGGCCTCAACGCTGCAGGTAGTCAACGCACTGATCAAGGCCAACAAGAGGTTCGACTTGCTCTTCGTTCCGGGAGGCGGGCACGGAGCGGGAGGCGCTTATGGCCAAAAGTTGCTCCAGGATTTCTTCGTCCATCATCTCCTCGGCGTCGAACCGCCGGACTGGAACAGGGCAGAACTGAAGAAGGACGTCAGTGCCAATTAGGGTTCGCTTAATGTTCGTTTTGAGCGACTACGCGCACAAAGTGTGCACATCGTTAGTTGTTGTGAAAGAATTGTTCTTGACAACCAACTCTCACGTGAAGTAAGTTTCGCCTCAAAATTTGGAGTCGTAGGTCGGGTTGGCCTGACCTCTGGGGCGAAGGTCTGAAATCATAGCGAGGCGCTTTTTCTCTATTCGCGCGCCGGAATCATAAGCGCTCCAAAGTCACGGGATAGTCAGCCATCGAGGCTCCGAATGATTGTGGAGCTAGGAATCTCACAAATCGTCAACGTAACTTGGCCCTGGGTTACTGCCTGTCTTTGAAAGGAGAAGAATATGCACCGTCGCTGCCTACTGACCCTGATCATGATCATTTTTGCTGCCGCAGTGCTTGTTAGCATGCAGTCGGCCTTTGCACAA
>QHXG01000805.1:0-2495 GCA_003222845.1 Acidobacteriota bacterium
GATGCTGCCGAAGCTGGTTTCGAACGGCTCGTTCAATGGCAAGCGCACTGTTCGCATTTCAACTTTCTCGATCGCCGTTTGATCGGAACCGACTTCCAACGGTTTAGACATGACTTCGGACGAAGCTTGCATGGCCGGGGAAGATAGCAAATCACGGTTCGAGAGGCAAGAAGTGTTTTGCAGCATCTGTCGCACTATTGACATTTTGCAGCACTTGCGGTAAAGAGAGCTACCTATGAACCGAGGTTTCGTGTCAGTACCGCGAGCGGTAGCGACCGGATCGCAGAGTCGACTTTGACATAAGAATTTTCAATCAATTCGATTGGTTTGGTCCGGTCGCTACCGCTCGCGGTACTGAAATGACGGCGCAAGCTAAAGCTTGAACTCTAAACACTGGCCATCACGGTTCAGAGTTCAACCTTCAGGTTGTTGCCGAAATCGAACTAGTTGACGGAGGTAAGCGAGCAATGAAAATCACCTGGATCATCCTTAGATTAGGCATGTTGAGTCTGCTTGTTAGTCTGCCCGTTGTGGGGCAGACGACATCGAATATCGAAGGAACGGTGAAGGATCCTAAGGGCGCAGTGGTTGCTGGCGCCCAGATCAAAGCCAGCTCTCCTTCACTCGCTGTTGAACGGACGGCCACGAGCGACGAAAACGGATTCTATCGTCTCAGTGCTTTGCCTGCGGGCACTTATCTGCTCACAGTCTCAGCCAAGAACTTTGCCAACAGCACCTTTGAGAATGTCGAGCTGACGGTCAACCGGACCGTGGCCCTGGATGTTCAACTCGAAGTCGGCAACGTGAAGGAGCAGGTCAGCGTCACCGCGGAAACGCTGTTGATTGATTCCACCACGGCGGCGACAGGCACTACGGTTTCTCCACGACAGATACAGGACATGCCAGTCAATGGGCGTAATTACCTCGACCTGCTGGAATTGGTGCCGGGCGTCGTTGTCAATCGGCAGGCGAACCAGGGCGCCGACAATTCCACGCCTGTGCTTGGCGAGCGAGCGGGAAACAATAACTTCATGATCGATGGTCAGCCAAACAAGAACACGGTTAATGGTGGAGCTGCCGCCCAATTTAATCAGGAGACAATCGCCGAGTTTCAAGTGTTGACGACCGGTTATAAAGCTGAATTTGGACAAGCGTCGGGCGCGATAGTCAACGTCATCACCAGAAGTGGCGGCAACGGTTATCATGGTGTCGGATCGTTGTTTCATCGCAACGATGCGTTTGACTCTTCGAACTCGTTGGATCCAACGATAACGGAGGCGCCGGCCCTGCATCGTTATGACTATAGTCTGGCGCTCGGAGGCCCGGTTATTAAGAAGAAAGTCTTTTTCTTCGGATCTGCCGAACGAATCCACGAAAACCGGATATTGAATTTCACTTTCCCCAATACTGGAAATGTGCAGGCGAATCAGATCCTGCGTAACTTTGAGACGCCCTTCGATAAGCCGTCACGCACCCGCGACACTCGCGGCTTCTTCAAGTTAGATGAACAAGCAGGTCGTCATCGCCTTACTCAAGAGTTGAATTACACCAACGGAGTCGTCAAAGAATTTCTGCCGCTTTCGGCGGCCAACAGTTTGCCGTCGAGACGAAACAACACCAGCGCGCGCAGTCTGTTGCTGGGATTCAGCGACACGGTACTGTTAGGCGATCAGAGCAATCCCTGGGTGTTGACTCTGCGAGGTGGATATCGCGGCGACCGCTCAAACACTGCGCCGGCCCATCCCGACCGCTCAAACACTGCGCCGGCCCATCCTGAAGCCGGCGTGTCAACTACGTTCAATATATTCAGCGGGTTCACCTCGGGCGGAATCGGCGGCGATATCGGATCGGTCGCCTTTGGTAATGCCGTCACGCCTTCGTTCCTGGACCAGAAGTACACTTCGTTATCAGCCAACGCCGGCAAACTCTTTGGCGATCACAACCTCAAGTTCGGCTGGAATTTCCTGCGGACAAGAGTCGATGGTGTCGAATCGCAGGTGCAGACGCTTCAGCTCTTTGCGACCGTCAATGACTTCGTAACCTACGGTCCGATTAATTCTGGTTTCTTTACGGTGACGACGGCGGGCGGACTTACGGACCAGGCGAACGAGATCCATCTGCGCAACGACTACAACGCAGTGTTCGCCCAGGACGACTGGAAGTTTCGCCATAACCTTACCCTGAATTTCGGCCTGCGTTGGGATTACGACTCTGCATTCATAAAAAAGGACAACCTCTCGCCGCGCATTGGTTTCGCCTGGGCGGTCACACCGAAGACAGTCGTGCGCGGCCACGGTGGACGTTTCTATGATCAGTTTCGACTGGGGCTTGCGCGCGACGTTCCTTCGTTTGGGGGTGCAGATCGAAGAGTCGTCCAACCATTTTCATATCCACGCGGATTTTATGGCGTGCCAACGATAGCTCCCGTGGCCATCGGCGCTTCCCTATTCGTAGGCGGGTTGTGCGTGTCGCCAAACCTGACCGATGCTGAGATT
>QHXG01000805.1:2599-2804 GCA_003222845.1 Acidobacteriota bacterium
GGCCGACACGGTGATCAATATCGCGAACATTCAATCGCTGTCGGGGTTGAGTCCGCAACAGTACGCAGATGCTGCCAGCGTCGCTGTAGGAAAAGCGGCGGGGTTCTTTTTCTGGGGACCGTTCGGCGCTTTGACTCACGCCGCCATACCTCCGCAGATTCTGCCGACCAGCATCGACGGCAGCTTCAGCACGCCATTCACGAAC
>QHXG01000025.1 GCA_003222845.1 Acidobacteriota bacterium
CCGCCAACGGATGAAGAGTTGCGGGCGCGGCTGACGAGAATACGTGAACACCGGGGATCGGAGCACCTTCACCGAATTCTCCAGCGATTCGATCAGGCGGAAGCTGAGAAGCTGAACCCGCGCGACTGGCCCCGAGTGCAGCGCGCGATCGAATTCTGTTTGCAAACGGCACAGCCGATCTCGCAGCAGAGACCGCTGCGGCCTAAGCCGCCGCCGATCGCTTCACGAATTCGCATCCTGGCTTTGAATCCAGCGCGAGAAGAGCTCTACAAGCGAATCAACACACGCACGGAACAGCACTTCGCAAATGGCCTGGTCGAAGAAGTGCGCCGGTTGCTTGGTGAAGGTGTGCCGGCAAACTCCAACGCTTTAGGCGCTCACGGTTATCGACGCGTGGTTGAATATCTGAGTGGCAAACGGGATCTCGATAGCGCAATCGAACAAACGAAACTCGACGTTCGCCATTATGCGAAGCGCCAATTGACTTGGTTTCGTCATGAGCCCGGTGTCGAATGGCTCGACGGATTTGGCGATGACCTTACGGTACAGGAACAGACGCTGGGCAGGCTTCGCACATAAAACACTTGTCACCTTGCGCGGCGTGGTATACTCTGAACCTCCGTTATTACAGGTCGAATTTTGAGGGCTTCGTTTCGTGGATTCAAAGCCGGCGCCACAAAACATTCAGGACGGGTTTCTCAACCTCGCACGGCGCGAGAAGGCAACGGTCACCATTTATCTGGTGAATGGCGCCAAGCTGCTGGGCCGCATCAAGAGCTTCGACAAGTTTTCATTAATAATGGAAACGGGCGCGCAAGAGCAATTGATCTTCAAGCATGCGATCTCAACGATCTCCCAGGCAAAGCGCTCTTCGGGAGAGCTTCATCACTCATCGAGTGAAAGCGAACGCGTCCCGGACAACGCTGGAGCGCCTGCCTCATCCTGACTTCCCCATTCGATAGTCCAGCGGCACAAATGGCCGGCGCTTTCATCACCTTTGAAGGAATTGACGGTTGCGGAAAATCCACGCAACTCCGCATACTGGCGAGCGAATTGCGCGTGCGCCGCGTCGAGGTAGTGACCACGCGAGAGCCGGGCGGAACCTCGCTTGGACGAAAGTTGCGCGCGGCGTTGCTGGACGTGGATGAGCAAGTGGATCCACTGGCGGAACTCTTCGTGTTTGCCGCCGATCGCGCTCAACATGTGCGCCAACATCTGCTGCCCGCGCTGGCGGCAAACAAGGTGGTGCTTTCGGATCGTTACGCGGATGCGACCGTCGCTTACCAGGGCGCCGGCCGTGGATTCGATCGCGCCCTGGTTCAGGAACTCGTTCAGCTCGCAACTGGTGGGTTGAAGCCCGACCTGACATTGTTGTTTGATCTGTCTGTCCCAGAATCGGCGGTGCGGACGCGCAAACGAGTCGCCTTAAAGCATACTGACCGTTTGGATATTGAGGACGCTGAGTTTCATACGCGAGTTCGTAATGCCTATCTGGAAATTGCCAGGGCTGAGCCGGACCGCGTCCGCGTTATCGACGCGCGCAATTCGGTGCCGGAAACACAAGAGTTGGTGATGGACATTGTGATGCCATTCTTGAGAGATCGGGGGCTTTGGTCTTAGGTCTTTGGTCTTAGGTCATTGGTCTTCGCCCTCGTAACGAGTAAGCTCAACAGCAAAGCAAAAGGATCTACGAACCGAAGATCAAAGGCCAAAGACCCAAGACCAAAGCTCAAAGCCATGTTTTCTCATCTCATCGGCAACGACGAAGTAAAGGACTCGCTGCGGCGTTTGCTCGCAACTGGGCGGACGACTGGCTCGCTCCTTTTTACCGGCGAGCAAGGCGTCGGCAAGAAACTTTTCGCGCTGGAACTCGCCAAGGCCTTCAATTGCCGCAACCGCACGGTTGGGAACAACCGAACCAAAGACCAAAGCCCAAAGTCCAAAGACCAAACCTTGGATGCCTGCGACGAGTGCTCTTCATGCAAACGAATCGGGCGCTCGGCTTTTGCGCCATTCGGAAAAGATGACGATGACAAGAGTCGTTTGATCTGGAGCGAGCACATGGACGTGGCCATGGCTCGTCCTTACAAGAACATCATCAGGGTGCCGGTGATGCGCGAGCTGGAGAGCGAAGCCAACTTCCGGCCGTTCGAAGGCGCGACGCGGGTTTTTATCATCGAAGATGCCGATTACATGAATGATCAGGCAGCGAATGCGCTGTTAAAGACACTCGAAGAACCCCCTCCCACAACTCACTTGATTCTAACCACTTCAAATCCGATGGCCCTGCTTCCCACGATTCGCTCTCGTTGCCAGGTCATTCGTTTCGCGCCCATTCCGCACGAGCAAATCGAGAAATTTCTGATAGACAAAGAAGCAATGCCCACTGCGGATGGCAAACTCCTGGCGCGCACGTCGCGTGGCAGTCTGGGCCGCGCGCTGGCTACCGACATTGAAAGTTACCGCGAACGCCGCGAAGCGATGCTGGCGGTGCTGACCGCGCTGGCACTCACGGGCGATCGCACGCGTCTGTTGCGATCAGCCGAAGATCTGGCCGCCGCTAAAGATCGGGATAGCTACGAGCAGCAGCTCGATGTTCTGGAAAGTTTGATTCGCGACGCCTGGTCGCTGGCCTTAGGCCGGCCGAAGGAGATGTTAGTGAACAGCGACTTGCTTAAACCTCTTCAGAGCATCGCGGCGGAGCTGACAAGCAAGAAAGCAATGAGTTGGCTATCGCAAATCGAAGAGTTGCGCGGTGCGCTTGAAGTCAACCTCAACCGGCGAATCGCCAGCGATGCGTTGTTCGTTTCAATGGCAATGGCGTAACGCTCGTAAATTTTCCTGGTACGCACGCCTCTGGCGTGCAGCACGCCGGAGGCGTGCGTACCTAATCAGCGAATCCATCCACTATTTTCTTGGCGGCAACGGTAATAGCATTGAAACCTGCCGCCTATAATCTTCATAGGTTTCGCCGTGAATGCTCACGAGATCGCGTTCTTCGATTTGAATCGCGATCAGAATGTAGGCCGTCGTGGCAATCGCGAAAACCAAATGGCCGACGGTCATCTTCGGCGTGGCCCAAAACGCAATCATAAAGCCGATCATAATCGGGTGACGCACAAAGCGGTAAAAGCCGGGTGTTCTAAAACCGAGATCTTTGTACTGCTGGTAAAGATAGACTTGCCTCAAGCCGAACAGATCGAAGTGATTGATCAGAAAGGTGCTGATCAGTACGAGAGCCCAACCGGCAAAGAACACGATCTGGAGAACCAGGGCCGCGATGGAATTACGAACGTTCCATATAACGCCAAGGAGGGGCTGCCACTGCCAAAACAGCAGATCCAGCATGAGACTCGCCAGCAGCACATAGGTGCTGCGCTCAACGACCTTGGGTACAAACTTCGTCCACGCCTTCTTGAAACCAGGCCGTGCCATCACGCTATGCTGAATGGCGAACAGCCCAAGCAGTACGGCGTCTATAATTAGCGACTGGGCGAACGGACCTTCCCTTCCTGAGTCGATCGACTTTGGGACTACTATGTTTCCCACAAAGCCAATCGCATAAAGGAAGGTAACGAAGAAAATGAGGTAGCTGATCGCGCCGTACAGAAAGGCAATTATTCGACCCATGACCGAAGGCTCCTTCGACTGTAACTTTTGTGCGAAGATAGTCCTACTTGGTACGAGAGTCAACAGCTTTCTTACTAGCTAGTCCTTACACACAACCGAGAAGATTTGCATCTTTGAATCCACGTCATTGGCTGCTCGGCGCTCGAATTCGATTCCCGACCCCGAAACCAAGTCCATCACGGTGTTCGAAACCAAAATCTCTCCAACCTTAGCCTGATCGGCCAATCGCCCAGTTGTTTCGATCGCAGGTCCAGTCAGCCTCATTCCGGAAACCTGACACAAGCCCGTGTGCAAACCTGTCTTGACCTGGATATTGAGCCTTGCTGCGGATTGATTAATCGCACATGCGGCGCGGATCGCGCGAGCCGGTCCATCAAAGGTGGCGATGAATACGTCGCCTGCGTCGCCGACGCGACCCTTGAACCATTCCGCTTCCCTTTTTGCCATTGCATGAAAACGCTCGACAACCTTACCGCGCTCTTGATTCGGCTCAATCGTTGAAGTAACAAAAAGAATTGTCGCCAGTACAGTATCTGATTCAGGAGCGCTTTCGACGTTTTTAAGAAAGCCTTCGACCTCGCGCAGAACTTCGTCCTGATTGCCTGCGAAAATGAGGTGGTCTTCGCCCGGTAATTCGATGTACTTTGCGCCGGGAATTCGCGATGCAATATAGCGGCCTTCTTCTACCTTCGAGTCGCGATCGCCGAGGCGATGCATGACCAGAGTGGGCACGCGTATCGTCGGGAGCACTTGACGGACATCTATTAGGGTGTTCATTCGCGCGAGTGCCAGTGCCGCCCGCGGGCTCACGCTGCGCCGTTGAAAAGTGGCCCACCATTCTCGAAAACTCTCATCATTGGCTCGACTCGGGGCAAGGTCCTCTATACCCAAAGGCCCGCCCCATTCATGCTCGAGCGCATCATAAAACTTCTGCCGCTCCTCAGGTGTAGGCGCCCACGGATATTCCGGATCCCAAACCCGCTTGGCGAATACGCCAAATGTGATCAGCGCGACCGTTCGTTCGGGATAAGTTGCCGCGAAAAGAAGACACATGTTGCCGCCTTCGGACATACCGAACACGGCCGCGCGCTCGGACTGCGCTGCTTCCATGACCGCGCGCACATCATCCATACGCTGCTCTAATGTAGGCAAATCTGTCGTCTGATCCGAGAGGCCAGTCCCACGCTTGTCGAATAGAATCACTCGTGCGAAAGCCGCAAGTCGATTAAAGAAGCGCGCCACCGACGGCTCTTCCCACATGTACTCAAGATGCGAAACCCATCCGGACACAAAGACGAGGTCGATCGGGCCTTCGCCGATCACCTGATATGCGATATTCACGTCGCCGCTCTTCGCATACTTCGTGACCGGAGGATAGGAGGAAGTTACTTTCGTCGCACTTTCAGAGAGAACGCTGGTGGTAAGTGCTTCATCTGAGACGCGCGCGGTCCCAATCAGTCTGGTCGGCTCCTCAGGTGAAGCTTCGACCAACCTCGCGCCGTCGACTCGACAGAAATTTAGCGAGGCGTCCTCGTAAGTTCTTTGGCAGTTCGGGCAGCGCTTCATGATTCCTCGAAAATAGGACGTGATATTAAATCGAAAAGGCCGCCCATCACCAAGGCAGCCTCTGACAGAACCAGATTCGCTCTGCGACTAAGTGATGTTGACCAGTTCCGGTACGAAGCGCGTTAGTCCGGCCTGCGGCGCTGCCCGCGAACCTTCGGCCAGAAGCTTCTCGGCTTCTTTCACAAATGCTTCGACTATATCTTCGCCTGCGACTTTTCGCATTGGGACGCCATCTTTGAAAATCATGCCGACGCCACGGCCGAACGTGATGCCGAGTTGTGAATCGTGAGCCTCCCCTGGGCCGTTTACTGCGCAACCCATAATCGAGAGATGCAGCGGCTCCTGGATATGCGCGAGGCGTCTTTCGATTTCAGTGACGATGCCGACAAAGTTATCCACGTCGAGGCGGCCACACGTCGGGCATGCAACAACGGTGACGCCGCGAGTGCGCAAACCGAGCGATTTGACAATCTCCCACGCGACACGCACCTCTTCCTGAGGTTCTGCCGCAAGTGAAACGCGAATCGTGTCGCCGATCCCTTCGTGCAGCAGGATACCCAGCCCGATTGACGATTTGATGGTGCCGGTGAATGCCGTGCCGGCTTCGGTAACGCCGAGGTGAAATGGATAGTCGACCTTCTCCGCCAGCAGGCGATACGCAGCTACCGTGCGCTGAACGTCGGAAGCCTTCAATGAAATAATGATGTCGGTGAAGTCGAGGTCTTCGAGAATCTGAATGTGACGCATCGCTGATTCGACCATCGCCTCGGGTGTTGCCGTACCGTATTTTTTCAGGAGATCTTTTTCCAGCGAGCCGCCGTTGACGCCAATGCGAATGGGCACTTTCTGCGCCTGCGCGGCGCGGACGACTTCGACGATCCGTTCGTGTTTGCCAATGTTTCCGGGATTCAACCGCAGCTTGTCGATGCCGGCTTCCAGCGCTATCAAAGCAAGCTTGTAGTGGAAGTGAATATCGGCGACGATCGGAACTTCGGGCACGCGCTTGCGGATTTCCTTGAGCGCGATGGCGGCGGCGTTGTCGGGCACCGCCAAACGCACAATCTCGCAACCGGCGCTAACCATCTCTTCGATCTGGGCCACCGTGGCGCCGACATCGGCAGTGTCGGTCTTGGTCATTGATTGGATAACGACCGGCGCGCCGCCACCGATTTGCACGTGTTTTACTTGTACTGCTTTCGACTTTCGCATAACTATCAAAATACCACCGATGGAAATCGGTGGATGCTTCAGGCCTAAGCTACCGCAAGAAGATCTCGGCGTCTAGAATGCTCCCAGCGGAAGCTGGGTGATGATTTAGATCCCTGGCCCGTCTCGCAGTTAGGCCGGATCTTAAATATCCACCTACTACCGTAGGTGGTATTACTGATCGTCAGCTGATGCTTCATTGTAGGCTGCATCTGAACAATCCACCGATTACCATCGGTGGTATTAAGGGATCATTTCGCTGGTGTTGAATTAACCGGCGTATTGCTATTTCGGCCACGCCAAATCGATGCCTGCTTCAACAGATCGTTTGTGATCACAAAAACCATCAGTAGAATCACGACGACGAAGCCTACTTGCTGAATGCGCTCGCGTACTTTGGCCGAGATCGTCATGCCGACGACCGCCAGTAGTCCTTCGATCAGCAACAAGAAGATCGCACCGCCGTCGAGCACCGGAATCGGCAGCAGATTGAATATGCCCAGGTTCAGACTGAGAAAGCCGAGCGTCGTGAATACTCCGGCCCAGCCCAGCTCGGTCGCCGCCGCGGAAGCCACGCGATAGATGCCGATCGGTCCGGAGATCGTGTTGCGCACGGAGCGTTTGCCGGTAAACAATTGGCCCAAAGCTTTTCCCGTCAGGCGCATGATGCGGATGTTCGAGTCGACCGCGTAGCGTCCCGCGGAGATCGGTCCCCCGCGCTCCATCGGTAGTCTCTGGCCTAAGTAAAATCCCAGCTTTTCTTCTCCAGGTCTTACGTTGGCTGTTACCTGGATTTGCCGGCCGTTGCGATCCAGATTGAAAACGACGGGCTCGTTCTTATGCGAGCGAACATATTGAACTACTTGCTCCGAACTCTTTACCGGCTGTCCGCCAACCGCTAGAACTCGATCACCGCCTTGCAAGCCTGCCTCCGCAGCCGCACTCCCCGACATCACATCGCTGATCACGACGATGACATTTCCGTAATCGGGAATGAAATCAAGTTCGCCGGCCGTTTCGCCATCTCTGGTCACTGCCGTTGGCTTAATCGTTAATTGCAGCCGCTGACCGGCGCGCTCGATCTCCATCGGCAGCGGCTCGTTCGGCGAGAGCAGCGCGTCGCCGCTGATTGCGTCCCAATTGGGATTGGCCGTGCCATTGAAAGAGACGATGCGATCGCCTGGTTGCAAGCCGGCAGTCTGCGCAGCGCCACTGGGAATGACCGAGCTAACAACCGGTGCGGGCGTCGCCGGAATGCCATAGATCATTCCGGCGGCAAACGGGATGGCCAGCGCTGTGAGCACATTCATGACGGGCCCGGCAACGGCTACCAGTATCCGTTGCCAACGCGGCCGCAGATCAAATCTTTCATGCGGAGGGATATCAGGCGCGCCTTCGCCTTCAATGGGCGCGTTCGATTCATCGCCGCCCAGTTTGACGTAACCACCGAGCGGAATTGCGGACACGCGATAGTCGGTGGTCCCATACTTTCGCCCAAACAAGCGCGGACCGAAACCCACCGAGAAAGTCTCAACGCGGATTTTGAAGAGCTTCGCTACGATGAAATGGCCAAACTCATGAAGGATGACCGCCGCGCCGAGGATGAAAATAAAGGCGAGAATTCCGATTATACCGCTCTGTAATAAACTCATTTATCGAATTCCTACTTACTCACTACAGTCAAAAAGGGTTTCAGAGGTTCAAGTTCGATCACCGGTTGCCAAAAATGAGTTTACGTGGGGCGCGCGGGCTGGTCAATCTGAGGTTGGCAGTGCTTTGAGTTTCCGACCGGCGCACGGCCCGTGGACTCACGCCACTCCGAGGACGCGGAACTCTTGAGCCAGTTCGTGTATAGCTGCTTGGGCGGCAACTCGCGCGGACCGATCGGCTTCGAGCACTGTGTCCAGATCCTTGACTGCTGACGTTCGGTGTTGATTCATTACCCGCTCGATAATCCGCGGAATGTCCGGAAGCGATATTCGTTCGTCAATGAAAGCTTGCACCGCTTCTTCATTCGCGGCATTCATTGCCGCCGGCAGAGTGCCACCGGTTTTCAGCGCGCGATAAGCGAGTGAAATGCAAGGGAAACGTTCTTCATCCGGAGCCTCGAAGCGCAGCGAAGACAGCTTCGCCAGATCGAGAGGCGGCAACTCGGAGGTGCATCGTTCAGGATAGGTGAGCGCGTACTGGATGGCATGGCGCATGTCCGTCACCCCCATTTGCGCGATGACTGAACCGTCGATTAACTCGATCATTGAATGAATTACTGACTCGGGATGGACCACGATGCTGATTTCTTCGACGCCGAAACCGAACAGCCAATGCGCCTCGATTACTTCCAGGCCTTTGTTCATGAGCGTGGCTGAATCGATGGTGATTTTTGCACCCATGTTCCAGGTCGGATGTCGCATGGCTTCGGCCACTGTGGCGTTCTGAATCGAAGCCTTATCACGCGTGCGGAATGGGCCGCCTGATGCGGTCAGAATTATGCGGCGCACTTCGGATCGCTTCTCGCCGCGCAGACATTGATGTAAAGCATTGTGTTCGGAATCGACAGGCAGTAACTCGGCGCCGGATTTTTCAGCCGCGCAGGTCATCAACTCACCCGCCATTACGAGCGTTTCCTTATTGGCAAGTGCGACCCGCTTTCCGGTTTCCAGGGCCCGCAAAGTTGGGACGAAACCGACTGCGCCCACGGTCCCAGAGACCACGTAGTCGGCCCGGTCGTGAGTTGCGACTTCAACCAAGCCCGCTTCGCCGATAACGATCCGCGGTAACCAGGCATTGCGCGTTGTCAGCTCGGCCTTCAGTTTTTGAGCGGATTCTTCGCTATCAACGGAAACTAATTCGGGTTGGTGTTGAGTAATTTGATCTGCGAGTCTAGCGACATTGCGGCCCGCACCCAGCGCGACAATACGAAATCGTTCCGAACCCAGCGACTCGATGACGCGCAGAGTATTGCACCCAATCGAACCGGTTGAACCGAGGATAGCGACGCCGCGAGTTGACATAATTCTAATTAGATGGCGGCCCAGGCTCGCCGTAGCCCTGTATCAAATCGATATCTTGCCCGTCGCGGTTGTATGATGCGCCCGTGACTCGCCAAGCGCGATTCTCGCGATATGAAAGATCGACGCGGGCGTTGACCGTTCGCTTTTCGCCGATCACCTTGAGGTGAAGCGTGGCTACGCCATCCCCATTCTCCACGTTAATTTGGCCAGTAACAAACGAACCAAAGTCTTGCACCTCACCGATGTCCTGCTTAAGGCGCGCATTGCTTCGAAGGTACGTGCGCGCGGTGTCTGCGGCTTCGCTAGTCCCAATCGTATGAAAGACGAACCAGGCAATACCGCCCACAAAGATGGCGACCACCAGCACAAGCACGCAGATGATTCCGGCGATGATTAAGAGTAGCTTCTTGGTGCTCATCTGTAGACGAAATAGAAGTAAGCAAAATAGTAGATGACCGGCGCATTGAACAGCAAGCTATCCAGTCGATCCAGTATGCCGCCATGGCCCGGTAAGATCTTGGCGGTGTCTTTCGCTCCGGCGCTGCGCTTCAACGCGCTCTCCGTCAAATCGCCGAGCACGCTGATCACATTCATTACCGCCGCCAGTGGCAAAGCCAACTTCAAAGACAGTTCAGGAAAAAACCAGTAGTGCGCGCCGGTCGCCAGCAGTAGACTCGCCAACATTCCCGCGATCGCGCCCTCCCAGGTCTTGCCCGGACTGACGCTCGGAGCGAGCTTATGCCGGCCAAAGGTCTTTCCACCATAGTATGCGGCGCTGTCTGCTCCCATAAGTACCAGGAAAAAAAACGAGAGCAGATGTTTCGAGTGTTGCGGCGCAAAGCCCACTCGCAACGCAACCAGGTGGCCGCCGAGCAGGACGAT
>QHXG01000026.1 GCA_003222845.1 Acidobacteriota bacterium
CGTACGTTTACCCCCACCATAAAGATGGTTTAGAGAAAGCGGATTGCGAGTTTACCGAAACTGCGCCTTCTTCAGGCGCAGGGAACGGAGCACACTTCCGTATCGGAACTCTTAATTACCAAGCACCTGTTCTTCCGTTAGCGATCCAATTCTGCCGGCCGCTTCACACAAGCATCCTTATCGTGCAGAAGTGTTGCACATGGCGGACAGAACTCGCTCGATGTTGCTCTTCCGAACGAGCGCCAAACCACAGCTCCCACGAGTGCGGCGATGCCTGCGTACACCAGACCTTGATCTTCAACAACAAATTTTCCAAGGAAGACTCCGAGGGCGCCGAAAAAGCCAAGCAGCGCGAGACCGTATCGACGTTTGCCGCTTCTGAAGACCAGCATCCCCACGGTAAAGGCGAGCCACATGGCCGTAACTGGCGGCAACCAGACACGGTAGACTGAAGCGGACGTCGTTGCCACACCGAAGATTCCGAAGTATGCCAAAAAACAGATCGGACATTTGGGCGCTATGGCGAGGAGCGCGGAGCTGATAGTCAGCAACGCCGTGCGCCTATGTTTTGCCCATAGCACGGCGCTGCGTTTCCGGCCCATTAGTTCAACGGAATAATCGAACATGGTTCAACCCCAACGCACGCCAGTTCCTACGTTTCCGGGTCTCAATGATGCGAATAGGGCGTTCGCACCGGAGTAACTTCGACGATAGTCATCATGCCGCGATCTTCGTGTGCGAGAATGTGACAATGAAGAACGTAGAACCCTGGGTAGTCAACAAATCGACTGCGCATCTTGAAATAGCCGGGCACGTTAACCGTCACGGGGTTCTTGGTGTTTGGATCCATCTTCACGGTGGTTACAGTTCTGCCTGAGGGAATTGGAAACACGTCCCACCAAATCCCGTTTTTGTTTACTGGCTCGGGACCGCATGGCTTCCAGGTTTCGGGCGCGGCGAACGGATCGAGATAGCATTGACCGGGCAATAGGTGAATGCCTCCTTGAAAGACATATTTGTTCACTGGTTTCTTGGAGATGGGATCGATTACCGGCTTCCCATTCTTGTCGGTGAGAATTTGATTCGGATCGAATACTTCCACGATCTGGAACGGATTGATGTGAATGTGAAAAGGGTGAGAGATGGGCGCCGCGTAGGTGGCGTTCATGATCTTCCATTCCTCGACTTTGTTTAGCAGCACGACCGCGCCAACTTCACCGTCGAATTTCTTACCATCGATCGTTTGCTGCGCGGGGTTTGGCGTACCGCCCGGAGGGCCGGCTGCAAACAGGAGCGTCTTTGTGCCTGTCACTTCGTCCTTGCCAATGTCTTTAAGGAACGGCGGGAAGTACGGAGCGTTGGGAATGAAGTTCCCGGCATTTGACTTCGGATCGACCGGTTGGCCAGTGATATTTACGGACAGCAGGGTGAGCGGGCTCGCCGATGTGAGATCCTGCGGATCAACTTCATTTTTAACCATCACGCTGCAATCGGATGGGTTTGTACACGGCGTGGTGGGGGCCTTAACCAATATGTCGGCGCGATTGCCGGCAGCCAGCAAGAAAGGCTGGTTCACGTGGCTCTGATAGTTCGCGTCATTGAACTGAACACCGTCCTGCGCCAGTTGCTTCCACTGAAATCCTTTTGGTGGACCAAGGAAGTATGCGCCGGCGCGTCCCGACGTGTTGACGATGCGCCACATCTGTACTTCTCCCGGCTGCATTTGAATCACCGGCTTTAGCTGGCCGTTGATGGAGAAGTCCGGCCCCTTGTCCTGGCTTCCCGGTCCCGGGCCGCCGCCGGAAGCCGGCTTACGCATGAGGTTGGGAGATACGCCAAGCTGGTTAATCACCAGCACCGGTTGCGTTCGGGTCCAACCGTCGCCGTACCAGTTATTCAGATCGTCGTCGTATTTCCCTTCGATGATGAAGGCGCCCGTCATGCCGTTGGCGACGTTGATAGCGGTCGAGCCGTGCTTGTGCGCGTGATACCAATGCGTGCCCGGCGATTGGCCCATGATCAAAGGCCGGCCCCCTAAGTCGCCGTCCCCCGGCATTTCTGCGCTGCCCATACCACCCATCTGCATCGATGGTTTTGTGGGCGGCCAAATGCTTTCAGTGTATTGAGGCAGACGATAGCAAAAGGGAAATGAACCAATGTAGTACTGGGGCCAGGCGCCCTGCTTGAGCTGGGCCTCATCGATGGGCCAAAGCTTTCGGACTCCCGGGCCATAGTTCTTTTCCAGTTGAGTGTCGTATTCCTTGAGCATCTTCTTCTGGTCATCCGTCCAGTTCTCCGGCAGGTCGCTCCAGTTCTTTGGCCACTCCCTAAGCACATTGTGGCTTAGCTCTACTTCGCACCGCTCAAAGAATCTGTTGAAAGACTGAGCGACGCTTTCCGGCGTCACAATGGGCTTACCGTCCTTCCTTAATGAAGGACGGACCTCGATGAAGACGTTGTCAGCAGTAGTATTCGGGTTGGTGTGCGTGCCATGAAAATGAATGTTGCCCGTACTTGATCCATGGAAGCAGTCGGGGAATTTGTCAGAGCCAGGATACCCCCCGCTGCTTTCATCGCATCCTCCACCTCTCCCTGTCTCGCCCCGGTCAATTGAGTCGCCGAAATCTGCAGGGTTAATTTGATTTATGAAGGTAAGTTGAACCAGATCGCCCACGCGCGCGCGGAACGTCGGTCCCGGTCGGGGGAGCGCGTACGTCCCTTTTGCGTAGGGACCAGACGGCGCAGCGGCCATGGTCGACCTCGCACCGTACTCGCGAAACGTGCGCACATATTGCGGCAGACACTGTGCAGTGCTCGCATTAGTTGGCGCGCTCGCCGGAACGCGGAAGGTCATCCACTCCTGTTCGTCGCTCAGTATTATCGTTCCACGCAGCCTGCCTTCCGACGATCCGATGACCGGGACCGGAATCAAAGTCTGCCCCGGCATAAGCTGAGTCGGACATGGATTAACGGGCGATGGGCTGGGTGTTGGTGTTTGGGCGCGCGCCGGCAAAGTCTGCAACACAATTAAGATCGTAATCACCGATGCAATCTGTAGGCACGAAATTGCGAGTATCGGAAGCGTTCGCCTGGCTTGATCCCGCGGCAGTCGATTAATTGAAGTTGGAAAGTTTTTCAGACGCTTAAGATTTGATTCGTTCGTCGGCATAACAGTCTCTCGCTTTCTGGTTTCCAATTGCAGTTAACGTCGATTCGGCCGAACGAAATCGCCGATTCGGCACGCTTCGAAGTGGCTGGTCGATCCACTTCAGGCGGATGGTGGTATCGTGGCTTCGATCGAGCCGCGCTCTGTTTCAATCGTCGGGTGCAGTTTGCAAAAGTAATAGATGGTCCAGGTTTGCGGCGAACCATCCGGTTGCGCAACATCGTAGCTAGGACGTGACGACTTGCCCGCCGGAATCGGATCAGATAGATAGGTCGCCGATCCTCTCGGCAATACATCGGCGTCGGAAAGTGGGTTGTAATTGGAATCGGTGGGCCACGGCTGATGTGTGTCGTCGGTGGTGTTGTTCCACGTGACCAGGTCATCCTGTTGTGCGGGCAGCGGATCGCCCTGGTTGTAGCCTTGAATGTCCGGCTGGAATGCGGCTCCTCCGCCTGAACTTGCGGGAACGATCTTTATCGACCAGTCTGGCATAAGGTCCTCCCTGGTACGGTTATTTGGTTTTGGTAATCTTGATCCCAACGACGCCCATTGGCATTTCCGACGATCAGCCAAGAGATCGGGAATCCGTAGTACGGAACAGCCCTATATAGGGAAACGTACGCCTGCTAGCAACTTACCGTGTGTGGCCGCAAGAATAAGCGCAAAATTGCTTGCCGTCAAGGATAAATCGTTCTTTATTGAACTATCCAATGGCAGGTAGTTTAGATGGGTCTGTACATCGGTAATGCTAACGTGACGGGATTGCGGTAGGTTTTCCAGTGACGAAAAAACGAGCTGTGACAATGCCGGTGGTTTTTGCGTCCTTGTAACCCGAACCTCCGGGCTGTTTGCCGCCTACACTGACGAGAAATTCTCCCGGCTCGATTACGCGCTTGCCGTGGTCATCTATTAGGGACATCTGTGTGGGAGAGAGCGTGAACGAGACCTTCTGCTTTTCGCCTGGCTTGAGGAAGACTCGCTGCATCCCAGCCAAAGATCTGATGGGCACAGGAACGGATGCGGCGACGTCGCTCAGGTACAACTCGACTACCTCATCGCCCGCGCGATCACCGACGTTCTGTACCTCTGCGGTTATCTTGAGTTCGGCTCCAGCCTTAAGTCTGGCTGCGCTTAGATCCAATTTGTCATACTTGAACTTCGTATAGCTCAAGCCGAAACCGAATGGATAGAGTGGCTCGCCTTTGAAGTAACGATAGGTGCGGCCTTGCATGCGGTAATCGGTGAAGGGCGGCAGTTGATCCGCCGATTCATAGAATGTCACGGGCAGACGGCCGCCGGGATTGTAATCGCCGAACAGCACGTCGGCGATCGCCGTGCCGCCCTCTTCGCCGGGATACCAGGCTTCGAGAATAGCAGGCACGTGGTCGTTGGCCCGGTTGACCGCCAGCGCACTGCCATTGAGCAAAACCAAAACGACCGGCTTGCCGAGCGCTTGAACCTCTTCGAGTAAAGTTTCCTGCTGTTTTGGCAATCCGATGTCGGTGCGATCGCCGCCCCGAAAACCTTCAAACGGCACGTCCATCTCCTCGCCTTCAACCAAAGGCGAAAGGCCGAGGCACATTACGATCACGTCGGCTTGTTGACCTTTCCTGACCGCTTCATCGCGTAGAATCTTCTCTCCGTCGGGCGGAGACCAGACCAGGCGTGCGGCCGCATACGGGTTCGCGCCTTCTTCATATTCAAAACGAAGAGCGTATTCATGGCCGGCCTTTAGATCGATCTCTTTGGTTACGATCTTGGTGCGGCGGTTCTTGAATTCTTCTATCAGCAATTGGCCGTCGATATAGATCCGAACCCAACCGTTACCGGCGAAGCCCAGCGAATACTTCCCTGAAGTCGGCGATGTAAGCTTGCCGGTCCAGCGCACCGAAAAATTCTGCGGCGTCAGTTGCGGCGCTGGACTGAAAGCGCCCCATTCAAAATTCACGTCTGCGTCTGTCCTCACCAAAGCCGGCGCGCCCTGCAATTCTCTGTTGTTGAAGTATTCGCCCTTCAACCCCGCACTTGAACCCTTGCCGTTAAGCGAAAATGCTGAGGTGGGAATGGGCATCGCAGAGCTGCCGACTTTGTAAGTGCCCGGCGCGTAAAGCACCGTTGTCGCCGGTGAAACTTTGTTCCTGATACCCGCCAGCGGCGTAACGTACCTGGATGGCGTGCCGTTGTAGTTTCCCATCAGCACTTCAAGCACGTCGGCATTTGGGCCAATGACGGCGAGCGACTTGATATCTTTCTTCAGCGGCAGCGTGTCCTTGTCATTCTTCAAGAGCACGATCGATTCGTGCGCCGCTTTCAAAGACAACTGGCGATGGGCAGGAGTGTCATTTTCCGAGATCGGAATGCGCGCATAGGGCACGAGTTCCGGCGGATCGAACATGCCGAGCCGAAACCGCGCCGTCATCAGGCGCTTCACTGCCGTATCGATTTCCGCTTCGTTGATCAATCCCTCTTTGACGGCCTGGACAAGGGAACGATACTCCCGGCCACAAGTCAAATCGGTGCCGGCCTTGACCGCCAGGGCGGATGCCTCGGCTTCGGTGTTGACGAAATGATGCCGCTTGGAAATATCGTCAATTGCGCCACAATCGGAAACGACATATCCGCCGAACTTCCACTCGCCGCGCAAAATATCGGTCATCAATTCTTTGTCCGCGCAGCACGGCTCGGTGTTCGTGCGATTGTAAGCACACATCACCGAGTATGCCTTTCCTTCAACGATGGTGGCGCGAAAGGCGGGCAGATAGGTTTCGCGCAGATCTCTTTCATCTACCTTGGCGTCGAATGAGTGGCGCTCGGGCTCGGGACCGCTGTGCACGGCGTAATGCTTCGGCGTAGCTATCACTTTGAAGTATTTTGGATCGTCTCCCTGCAAGCCTTTGACGAATTCGACTCCGAGCCGGGCGGTCAGATAAGGATCTTCGCCATAGGTTTCCTGGCCGCGGCCCCAACGCGGATCGCGAAAGATGTTAATGTTCGGGCTCCAGAAGGTCAGGCCCTCGTAACGCGCATGCTGATTTTGACGAATGAACTCGTGATGCTTGGCGCGCGCCTCGGTCGAGATTACATCGGCAACCTGATGCATTAACTCGGTGTCCCACGTCGCCGCCAACCCGATTGCCTGCGGAAAGACGGTGGCGTAACCCGCGCGGGCAACGCCGTGCAGCGCCTCATTCCACCACTCGTATTCAGGAATGCCCAGGCGATCGATCGCCGCCGCGCCATTCATCATCTGAGAGATCTTTTCTTCCAATGTCATGCGAGAGATAAGATCGTCGACTCGTCTTTCAACGGGCAGGGACGGATTCTTGTACGGCGGCGCGGAAGTCTGAGAGTTACCAACTGGCAACTTCACAGCCGCGCCGGTCAGGAGCAGCAAGCCGCAGAGAATAACTACCCGATTCGTTTTCATATGTTTTCCTGTCTGATAAGGTTGTTACTGAAAACCTGGTCCATGAACAATCGACGGCTAACAATCTGGTGCAATAACGAGTTCACGGGCGACCAACGACCCGAACGTGATTTATTGGCGCGAGGAGTAGGCCCTCACGAACTCTTGATGTTTGCGCCCAACGACGACGAAGCTCTTAAGTCTTTGCAGCTTGCCGAGATTGCTTTTGGCGCGCCCGACGCTCGCGCGGTTTGCGAGTCCGCAAACGTGCGCTGGGTTCACTTGAATTCCGCCGGGTATACCAGCTTTGACCATCAGGACATCCGAGAAATGCTTGGCAAACGCGGCACGATCCTCACCAACAGCTCAGACGTTTACGCCGAACCTTGCGCCCAACATCTGCTGGCAATGATCACCAGTTTGGCTCGCGGTCTGCCGATCGCGCTCGATGCGCAGCGCGGCGATCGGTACTGGCGCATGGCGCTTCGTCCTACATTGCCGTTGCTCAATGGCCAGACAGTGCTGCTCCTGGGTTTCGGCGCCATTGCCCGCCGCCTCGTCGAATTGCTGCGCCCGCTCGAAATGAATGTCATTGCCGTTCGCCGTAACATCAGGGGCGATGAATCGATTCGCGTGGTCACAGTTTCCGAGTTGGACCAATTGCTCCCCACTGTCGACCATCTGGTCAACACGCTGCCGGCGAATGATCAAAGCGACGGTTTCGTGAACGCCGCGCGCCTGGCGAAGCTTAAAGCCGGCGCAGTTGTCTACAACATTGGCCGCGGCACGACTCTGGATCAGGATGCATTAATCAGAGAGCTGCGCGCCGGGCGACTCTCGGCTGCGTATCTCGACGTCACGAACCCGGAACCTTTAGCCGCGGATCATCCGCTTTGGGACGCGCCCAACTGTTTCATTACGCCGCATCTCGCCGGTGGCCACCGAACCGAAAAAGAAAGACAGGTCAGACACTTCC
>QHXG01000806.1 GCA_003222845.1 Acidobacteriota bacterium
CAGAATCCGCCGCTGAATCTGGCTCTGAATGAAGCGCCCGTCACCAGTCGCGGCGCGCTTTCGCATCTTGGCATTCAGGTCGCATCGACGGACGATGTGCTGGGGATGAAGCAGAAGTGGAGCGACGCCGGCCTTTTGACTCGAGACGAGATGCAAACGAACTGTTGCTTCGCGATTCAGGACAAGGCCTGGGTGCGCGATCCGGACGGCAACGAATGGGAAGTATTTGTCGTACTCAAAGACAACCTTCCTGAAGCTGACGCCTGCGCTTGCGGAGACAAGCTCACAACGATTTCATCCACGATCTAAAGGAGGAGAGCATCTTCGGATTTGTCCGCCCGCCCTCGATGTCACGACCGTGATGCAGGCGGACAAGTCCGCAGTCCACACGGGACGTTTTTCAACACGTACTAAGATTGCCGACCGGATCGAAAAAAGCGCCGCCGAATTTCATTTCATCGACGGCGCAAGGTTTAAAAGTAGCTACTGACGCGGTAGCGATTTTTCGTTAGGGCTTAACCGGCGGATTGGCGGGTGGCGGTGTCGATTGATTACGTTCGCCCCGTTCCTTGCGAAATCCGCCGCGACGGCCAAAGCCATCGTGATTCGCCTTGCGTTCCTTCATCAACTCTTCGAGCTTCGCCTTTTGTTCGGGAGTAAGTATCGCCGCAATCTTCGACTCAGTGTCCTTCATCGAGGTTTGCATTTGTTCATGAAGAGTCTTAGCGCGAGCTTGCTCCTCTGCCGTGAGCGTTCCCTGGAATCGCTTCTGCATCAGTTGTCGTAGCTCCTCGCGTTGGGTTTTGGTGCTTTCGAAATTCGCTTCCGTGATCTTTTGAATCTGCTGTTTCTGATCGTCGGTCAGGTTGAGTTCGCGCAAGGCGGCCAGACCTAACATTCCAGGACCACCTGGACCTCTCGGGCCGTGCCCGCGCCTGCCTGGACCGCCGCGACCGAACGGAGGCGGTCCGCCCGCGCCGGGCGATTGGTTTTGGGTCTGATTCTGGGGCTGTTGGGCAAGACAGGTGGCGCCGACAACGGCCAAAAGGGCCAGCGCCAAACTTGCACCGAAGAGTTTGGTTCGTGTAAGCATTCTGAAATTTACTCCTTAATTTTCCGAAAAGGATATTAGTTTTCAGGGAGACCCAATCAGCGTTTCAGGGGCTTAGACGCAGGAAGCGCCGGAATGGTTTGAAATAAGCCTTGACTAAGGGAAGGTTTCTACGGTACAAATGACTTTGCCACGCAAAGTCTCGTGACTTGAACGTGAGCTAGTGCAGTCGAACGGTTAAGTCCAATAAATGTGAGCACTTTGTGAGATAGCAAAAGCCCGATTGGCAGTTTACAATTACGCCGCGATGGAAATTCTTCAGCAAATCAATTTGCCTGCAGACCTGCGACGTCTCCGGCCCGATCAACTACCGCAGGTCGCCGAGGAGATCAGGCAATATATTCTGGAGACAATGTCCCGTGTGGGAGGGCATACGGGAGCTTCGCTCGGCGCCATTGAATTGGCGGTCGCGCTTCATTACGCGTTCGATACGCCGCACGATCGTTTGGTCTGGGACGTAGGCCATCAAGCCTACGCGCATAAGATTCTCACGGGGCGTCGCGATTTGTTGCCGTCGATCAAACAGTACGGCGGCATTAGTGGTTTTCTGCGCCGCGATGAATCTGAGTACGACACGTTTGGCGCGGGCCATGCTTCGACCTCCCTGTCCGCGGCGCTGGGCATGGCCATTGCGCGCGATCGCAAAGGCGAGGATTACCACGTCGTGGCCCTGATTGGCGATGCCTCGCTCGCCGGCGGCATGGCGATGGAAGCGCTGAATCAGGCCGGACATCTAAAGACGCGTTTGATTGTCGTATTAAATGACAACGAGATGTCGATCGCACCGGCAGTCGGCGCGCTGACTGGTTACCTTAATCGCATTCGCGAAGCGCACGGTTATCATCGCTTCAAAGACGAGGTAGAAGAAACATTGTTGTCGATCCCATCGGTCGGCGAGCGACTGCATCACGCGGCAAAAACCATGAAAGACGCCATCGCCGCCGCGGTTTTGCCGGGCGCTTTGGTCAACGAACTCGGTTTCAAATATATCGGTTATGTCGACGGTCACAATCCGCGCGCGCTGGTTAAAGCATTTCGCGAAGCGCAGCAAATCAAGGATGGTCCCGTCATCGTTCACGCGCTGACGACAAAAGGCAAAGGCCATCCCGCGGCCGAACGCGATTACTACAAATGGCATGCGACTGGCCCGTTTGATCTGAAAAGCGGCAAGCCGATCAAGTCGCCGGCGAAAGCGCCGACGTATACCCAAGTTTTCGGTGAGACGCTCTGCGAATTGATGGAGAAGGACGAGCGGGTCGTGGCGCTGACCGCCGCGATGCCTGATGGCACTGGCGTTTGCACGGCGCTCGAAAGATTTCCCGAAAGATCTTTCGATGTCGGCATTGCGGAACAGCACTGCGTGACTTTTGCCGCGGGATTGTCCGTTGAAGGCCTGAAGCCGGTCTGCGCGATTTACTCGACTTTTCTACAACGGGCGTTCGATCAATTGGTGCACGATGTCTGTATTCAAAACTTGAACGTCAAGTTCTGCCTGGATCGCGGCGGAATTGCCGGAGGCGACGGTCCGACGCATCACGGATTGCTGGATATTGCTTATCTGCGAGGCGTGCCGAACATGATTTTGATGGCGCCGAGAGATGAAGCCGAGATGCGCGATATGCTGTTTACGATGATCGAGCATATCGGGCCCGCCGCGATGCGTTATCCGCGCGGCAACGGCATAGGGGTGGCGCTGGATCGGGATCCTGAACTTCTGGAGATTGGCAAAGCCGAACTGCTGCGCGATGGCGGCGAAATTGCGATCGTCGCCTATGGCTCAATGGTTCATCCGTCATTGCAGGCAGCCGAAAATCTGGCCAAGGATGGAATTGACACGACCGTGATCAATGCTCGTTTCGTGAAGCCTTTGGATAGCGCTCTGTTGCTGGCTCTCGCTCGCACGAAGCGCATGATCGTGACCGTTGAAGAAGCCTACCTGGCTGGTGGCTTCGGTTCAGCAGTTATTGAATTGCTGGAAGAGAATGGTCTGCAAGACAGAGTACGCCTAGTGCGAATGGGCATTCCCGATCGCATCGTGACCCACGGCGATCCAAAACTCCTGCTCGCGAAGTACGGACTCGATGCCGATGGCATCTACACTCGCGTCAGAGAAGCTGTTGAGGTGCTCGAGGATCGACGCGCCAAACATAGTAGAGTTACTGCGTAGATCCGAAGGCTAATCGCTGGGCGCGGTAATCGCGGCCGCCATAACGCCAGAGGAAATGGGTT
>QHXG01000027.1 GCA_003222845.1 Acidobacteriota bacterium
ACTCATGTCGAGCGTTGCATCTTCGAACGGTAATTGCCCGCTCTCGTTCTTGACTTCATAGCCGTGCGAAACCATCTCTTTCCACAAATCGTTCTTGCTCGTGAAATAGGTGTACTGCCACAAACTGATGTGAAAGCCCTGTTGCTTTAGATCTGCGATCATCTTCGCGGGATCGTGAAAGCGCGAAGTCGAAAAGCGATAATCGCTGCGCCAGTCAGTTTCAAACCAGCCAGTGTCGAGGTGAATTACGTCAGCGGGTACGCGGTGCGCTCTTAGCTGCGCCGCGACCTGCCGTACTTGCTCTTCAGAGTTGTAGGTGATGCGACTCATCCAAAAACCAAACGACCAGAGAGGTGGAACCGGACTGCGGCCAGTTAGCGCCGTGTATTCAGAAAGAATGTCCTTTGGCTCGCCCAAAAATACGAAAAGGTCGAGGTTCTCGTCGCCCGAATAGATCACATTGTGCGCATCGTAGTATTTGCCAAAATCAAAAGTGACGGGCGCACTCGTATGCACAAACATGCCGTAGCCGTTGCTGCTCAGAAAAAAAGGAATCGGCTTGTACATGTATTCGTTCTGGGTGCCCATGCCGTCGCGCGTATAGACCACGACGTGCTGGCCGCGCTTGTTTAGCCGCGTAAACGACTCGCCGCAGCCAAAGATCTTCTCGTCGTGTTGCAGTTGAAACGTGGCCGCTACACGACGGCTGAGATCGCTCGACCGACGCAAAAAAGAAAACGGAATCGGAGTAATGAACGTCGCTGGATCGCCGATGTTTTGCGTGCGCGTTAGCAGGTGGCCGGTCTGATCGTATATTTCGATGTGCCACGGTTGTTTAATTATTCGCACTTCACCGTAAGCACTCTTGTAGGTAATCACCTTATCGCTTTGCTCAACCTTCCAAGAACGATCCGTGGGAGCCGGACCTGCAAGCATCAGAGAGTTTCCATCACCGAACGGCACCGCTCGGGTCGAAAAACGGAGCCGGATGGTTCGCGGGCTGACAAAGGTAATCGAGAAAGGCAGCGACGGATCCTGATCGTATTCGGTGCCAGGAAATTCGGTGGCGCGTCCACGGGCAAATCCGACATCAATTTTATTGAATGACAGCGTCGTATTCCTGACATATCGGTCCCATTGCAGTGTCCCCTGACCAGTTGCCGGATCGAATGAAGTGACGCGGCTGCCGATAAAATAAACGTTCTCCATCTTCTGAAAATCATGGCTAACATCGACCGGCTCGCCGAGCACCTGAGATTGCGAGGTGGCCGGCAGGCAGGGCACGGTTATCAGCGTTAGCAAAAAGAAACTGAAGCCCGCGCAGAAACGTTGAGGAATAACTAAAAGGGAGAGACCAATCTCCGCGAAGGAGTTATCACATTCAGCGACGGTGATTTTCACCTTTAGTTTTCTCCGTTAATGGAATTGAACAGACCTGCTGCGATTGCGACGGACTGTAGCTCAGGCTTCAAACAAAGTCCACCAACAGCTCTACAGCAAAGAGCAACCTACTGAAGAAAGAACAAACCACCAAATCGATCCGGGCCTTTGAAAGAAATGTTCAAGGTCAGGTGCGCGAGTTCTTTCTCAAATCAAACTCGTCACCGCTGCGGTTGATTGATGATAAGGGCACGGAATGGGACTTCACCGGCACTGCCTTGAACGGAAAGCTTATGGACAAACAGTTGACCAGAATTGCCGTGCTCAAGGACTATTGGTTTGATTGGAAGACATATAACCCGAAAACACGCGTTTACACGCTCGGAGAACGATAAGCGCGGCGCCGATATCGGCGATCATAATGGCAAATGCGTGGGGCGCCTGGTGCTCTTCGCTTATTCTCCGGGAATGCGGCTCAATTCGTGAACGTGCCAGTAGACACTTTCATTGCTCATTTCAGGATGCTTGCGCAGAAACTGATTGGCTAAAGACAGTGCCCCAGGATCGTCCTTAAGATCGGCAAAGATTTTTGCCTCGCGCTTCGCATCTTCTGTCCGTCCCAGCTTCCGATATACCAGCATCAAGTTGTAGTGCGCTCCGAGATCCTCAGGGTCGATCGCCAGGATCTTTCCAAAGCATTCGAGCACCCCCTGATAATCTCGCTTGATCTTACAAAGCTCGCCAAGCTGCTGGAGGGATATGCGGTCGCGAGGAAAAGCCGCGAGCACCTGTCTGATATTGCTTTCGGCCTGGTCCAGCAGACCTCGTTTCATGAAAATCCGCGCCTGCTGAAACAACGCGCGTGCATTAGTGGGATTGGTTTTCACAACTCCATCGAGGATATTGGCTGCTTCATCATATTGTTCAAGTTCGATGTGGGCCATAGCGCGATTGACCAACGCCATCGGGCGATATTTTTCATCGAGTTCAGCCGCGCGGCTGAAGGCATCAATCGCCGGCGGGTATTGTCGCTGATCGAATAAAGCAATTCCGTAATTATTCCAACGTCTCCAGTCGGGCACGGCTGTCTTATCGTTCGGATCGACGGCTTTTGCGGAGTTGTCGCCGATTTGCATCGCGTACTCCGTCGTCGCCATTGTCACAATTGGATAATCCACCGACTTGCCGAGCACGTAGTCGCTGAACACCCGCGTGAAGCGACGATAGCGAGCGCGTGCCGTCAGGTGAAGCGCACCTGTCAGATGCGCAGGAACGTGGAATTGATAACGCGCGACGTCTGAGCGACCGGAATTGATCTGATTGTTCTGGGCAAACACGCGCGTGCGCCAGATGTGATGTTTGTCGTTATAAGTGCCGTCGGATTTTACCAGGTAGGTCTTATAGTTGTGCGCCGATTCATCCAGATAACCGTCGGGTTTGATAAAGCCGGAGCGGTAAAGCGCCTTGCCTGCATCGTCGCTGACAATGAACTCAATGTAAGCTTCATAAAAGTCACGCAACTCCGGCGGAAACGAATGGCCAATGTTCTTGTTGGTGATCACCACCTCGGCAGTGAGGCGATCCCCGCCGGTAATTCTGAAGTTGTTACGGTTCACTGGAGCGATGAATTCCTCCGCACTTAGGCCCGCTGATTTGCGCCGAATCGCAAAGATATCGATGCCCAGCGCGTCGTTCTCGAGAAATTTCGTGACGGCATTGAGCTGGTCCGGCCATTTATAGAAAGTCGGGATTGCCGTATTGGCCGTGGCCCAGCGGTGAGAGACCAGCGTGCCTTTCTTGGCAGAGACGTCAAAGAGTGGCGCCGCTTCGCGCTTCATGTGACACGAATTGCAGGTCTCTTTGTCGCGCACGTAAAAAGGGTGCGGCGACTCTTTTGAAAAAGATGACTGTTGCAATTCGTCAGCGACCATGAACGCGCGCAGAAACTTGTAGTCATTGAGCTCATGGGGGACTTGTGATTTGTGACACGCGCCACAGAACTCAGGCGTCTTTAAAAGCGGGCGCATCATCGCGCGCCGATGCGAAGGGATATCATCCAGAATCTGCTGATCGGAAACGCCGGCGAGCAGACGCGTCCCGTCCTCTTTTATCAATAACGCGGGTTCTCCCATGACGTATCCACCGATCCCGTGTCCGTCAACCGATTGAATTGAATGACACGCAATGCACGACACTCCGTCGTCGTCGAATGGCCGTTTGACATGAGAATTCTTTGTCAGCGCGCCGGTGAAAAGCGCCGCCGGGTTATGACACGATTCGCAATGGCGCGTGAATTCAATTCCCTTCTGCGATTGCAAATCTTTGACGTTCTTCTGATAGAACGGCTCGCGAAAGGCGTTGCCGTGCGCCGATTGCCGCCACTGTGCATGAGCATCTGTGTGACAGGTTCCGCACCGTTTTGCAGGAACGAACATTTCACCGGGAATAAATGTGCCGGTCGTAGTCGTTGCATTTCCGGGCGAGAAAGGATTCGGACCGAATTTGAAGTCGTACGTTTTCGCTATTTCGGTCGCATAGGTATTTTGGCTAACGCTTTTGTCGGGATCTGCCGCCACCTGCCGGCCTCTCATGAATACCGTTGCGGCCGCACCAATGAAAATTAGACATGCGAGTCTGGCTATCGATCGCCTGCGCTGAGGCGCGACGGATGGTGAATTATTTCTTTCGGCGGACAACATTTGTGATTCCTTTCGGCCGTCCGGGGACGTTCCGGAGAATCAGATCGCGGAGATTATAAACAACCAGGACAATTCAAATACCAAAGAGTGCCTATGCCAGTCAATATCCTGGGGTGGATTCAGAGGTCAACCTTTAGGTTGAGATCGGGAGTTAAGGTGAAGCGAAGATGTAGTCCTTCGCCGGAGTCCCAGAGCGATGTTTGAATTCGCCCAGGGCTGTCTTGTCTGTTGATCTTCGAAGATCACCCGCGCTTTTGGATCCGTAATGCCCATCGTTTATTCGTTTGAATCACCAGCCGGGCCAACTGTTTGTGAAGTACCTTTCTTATCTCATGTTTCTCTCGGACGCGAGTGGAGTTATTGCCTGCTGCTGGTAGCCTTCCTTGATAGACAAGTCGAAACTGCATTTCCACTATTACCTCGGCAAATCCAACTTATCGTCAACCGGTTGAGTTCTTCTCAAGCTTTCGCCAGAACGGCCGCTTCAACTTCGGTGGGAACGGTCAGGAATACAAAGCGGCTGGCGGGAAAAAGGTAATCCTCGCCAGTCTCATCGATGATGCGCACGTAATCGTCCCGTTCGGCATCGGCGTCTGGCAAGATCGGATAAACCTTGCGACGCTCAAGCGACATTTCATAGTCCGTGTTGTCAACACAGATTGCGATACGATGATTCGGGTCCTGATCTTTCATAGTTAGTCCAAATATCTCTTGATTTTCATCTGGCGTTTGCCGATGCCGTGCGCTTCGTACCAGTGCATCTCAGCCAAGCGTATCCTACCATTTTCAAGCTGAACCTTGGCAATGCCTTTTAGTTTACGCCAACGGCCTTGTCCATACATGCGCTCCAGAAACTTCAAATCCCGAATTGAATGTTTGATCGCTATGATTTGAACATCTTCGAGACCGCCAACTATTTGAAAGTTATCTCTTGGCATAAAATGGCTACCGTAACGTTTTATTCAAGCCGTTAACTCAGGCCTCGCTTCGCCTCATCTATCAACTGATTATTTCTTTCATAAGAAATCTGCGCGTTCTCGTCTCCAATCTGCGGCGGATAGTGATGCCGCTGATAAACGGGATACGCTTCCGTGCGCAGGTGCGCGAGCATGTGATGGCCGCGACGCGAGGCGCGTTCGTGGCGGAGCGCTGAAATATCGATCGGTGCTACGACGATTCGTTCGCCGGGGCCCGCGGATGCTTCTGCCAGAAGCCGGCCGTCGTAATCCACTACCTGACTGCCGCCCGGCCATGAATACGGCGGATAGTGTTTCAGACTGGCTCCCTGATTCGCGGCCACGACATAAGCCATGTTCTCAATTGCGCGCGCGCGATTAATTACCGTCCACCAGGCCATCGGCTCGGTCGCGCCCCACGGATCCATGTACGCGGACACGCGAACCAGAACTTCCGCGCCATTCGCGGCGAGCTGGCGCATGGCCTCCGGAAACAACCAGTCGTAACAGATGGCACAACCGATGCGGCCGATTGGCGTGTCGGCGACCGGAAAGAGCGGCTCATCGTAACCTTCCAGATCGTGCGGGCTGGTATGAACTTCGTAGGGAATCCACGTGTTCACTTTGCGATACTTGTAAAGAATTCCTTCGCGTCCGATCAGACATGTTGTATTGAACATATGCCCCGGCCACTTGGGATCAACTTCGAGCATTGAGCCGCTTTGAATGTAGATGTCGTGCTCGCGCGCTTTTAGCTCTAAAAGTTCGGTGTGCTCGTTCGGAATTTGAATTGCGAGTTTCTCGATCAGCTCCCCGGCCGTCTCGAAAACCGGCGCTGCATGAGAGAACTCCGGAAAGACTATCAGCCGCACTGGCAGAAACGGCGCCGCGCCCGCAATTGCTGAATCGATCATCGAGAGCATGCGGTCGGTATTCGCGCGCATCGCCTTTCGCTCGATCGGATTGGGCATGTCTGTTTGGCAACACGCCACCGAATATCTAATGTGGTCCATAATTCAGGTTCGGCTATCCGCAGATTACGCAGATTTCACAGATAGGAAATTCAAGGAAGGCTTTTCAACCAACTATCATAACTGCGCTGATCTCTTTTTCTCCTTCTGCCTAATCAGCGTAATCTGTGTAATCTGCGGATATCACCTCGTCAAAACCGCCCCAATCGACGGCACTGATGATGTCACCACCCGCGTATTGTATTTCTCAATATATCTCCGTCGCGTTTCGGTCAGCGGATAATGCTCCGGCCAGAAGTAGGGATAACGGGTCATCCCATGAAACGGCAAAGGCGCAAGCTGATCGGGACTCGCGGAGTTGAGGTCCATCTCTTTGCTGAAACCGTCGGCGTAAAGCAGGAATGTGCGCGTCCAACTGGCGGGCAAGGGCGGAAGGACCGTCGCTTCGAACGAAAGACTAATTTCATCTCCCGGCCGGCTGACTACGAACATGTCATCGCTTTTTAAAAGCAGTTCGCGCACATCACCTTCGCGTGTGTATCGCCCGGTCATTACTTTCCAGGGAGAAATGAAGGATACCTGGCGATAATCGTAGCCGAATGGTTCGCGGCCGTCTGGGGTCACCGCTGCCGAGAAACCTCGCCAATGCAAATCAGCGCGCGCGGGGTCGAGGTGGGTGATTTGCACCGGTGATTTTCCGTTCGACGTGTCGACCAGAATCTGGTCCCAATAGATGCGCATGTTTGTAACGATGCGCACCTCGCGATCAGCGCTGAGAAACTTTCCCGTGAGATCGACAGTCACAGTCTGCGGCCGTCCGACCGGAAGTCCGATGTCCTCGATTACCGTGCGCCAGTTTCCCGCGCTGTCTTTCACCTGGAGCGCGGGCGTTGTCATTGTTTTTCCAGCCTGCGCAGCGGCCACGTTATCGCTCGACCAGGCATAGTCAGTCCAGCCGGTTAACAACAAAACTACTCGTTCTGCTCTGCTGTCCTTCGCCATCGCATCAGCGCGATTACTCGTCGTTGCGGCTTTGCCGCCCCGATGGGCGGAAAGGCTTCGCCTTTCCGGACGCGTGTTTTTAGTTTCCGCGAGGCTGCGCCTCGCGGTTGCAGACGAGACGTTCGCGCTCCCAGCAGCAGGAAGCTTCATCGTTAACGAATGTTCATCTGCATACCCACGAATCCGAGCAAGTTTGAAATCGTCGGGCCAGCGGCGATCCATTCTCGAAATTAGCTCGAGCACATCGCGCCCGTGATCATCAATTGCACTCAACGGTGGCCGAGCGTTACGCGTGACGAAAAGCTTAAATGGTTTTGGCGGGTCGCTCATGCCCTCGTTCGGATAGACCTCCGTGCCATCGGGATGGGCCACGACGATTAGCTGCAGGCGATCGACAAACATCGCTTCCTCAAGT
>QHXG01000810.1:0-1847 GCA_003222845.1 Acidobacteriota bacterium
CGACGAAGGCGTTGTGGACCCCGGTCGGAGCAACCCTAACAGCCGAATCTGGGCCGTGAATGTCGCCACGGGAGAGAGACGGCTCGTCACGAAAGAAGATTCGGTGCAACCCAACTGGTCTCCGCATGGGCATAGGATCGCCTATTGGGGCAGACCGAACGGAGCACAGCGCGACATCTTGACGATACCTGCGGGCGGGGGTGAGCCGCTGCCGGTGACAAACGACGCCGCGACGGATTGGAACCCGGTCTGGTCGCCGGACGGCAAGTATCTCTACTTCGCCAGTGACCGCGGGGGCAGCATGAACCTGTGGCGCGTACCCATTGAGGAGCAAACGGGGAAAGTACTGGGCCAGCCCGAGGCGGTCACCACCCCATCCCCTTATAGCGCGCACCTGAGCTTTTCCCGTGACGGCCGACGAATGGTATATGCGCAGACGGTAAGCAAAGCCAATCTTCAGCAAGTTGGGTTTGATCCAGCTAAGGAAACAGTCACGAGTCAACCGGTCTGGATCACTCAAGGTTCGAGGCTTGCAAATACTCCAAACCTCTCGCTGGACGGTGAATGGTTGGTCTTTGATTCTCAGGGAGGCCAGCAAGAGGATCTATTCGTCATCAGGCAGGACGGCACGGGGCTGCGCCAACTGACCGATGACATCTATAAGGACCGTATTCCACGTTGGTCGCCGGACGGTAAACGGATCGCCTTTTTCTCCGATCGGAGCGGCAAGTGGGAGATCTGGACGATCAACTCAGATGGCAGCGGATTACAGCAACTCACTTACGCCTCGGGCACAGTCAACAATCCTGTTTGGTCACCGGATGGTACTCGCCTCGCATACCGTAATGCGGGTGGCAGCCCCTCCATTATAGAGGTCGGGAAGCCCTGGCAGGAGCAGTCGCCGCAGAAACTTCCCCCTATGAGTGATTCAAATGACTGGGGTCCGTGGTCATGGTCTCCCGACGGGCGGCGGCTGGCAGGGGGCCGAACGCCTGGTGGAGCCGGCATTGTCGTTTACTCACTTGAGTCTCAGCAATACGAGAAGCTCACGGATTTCGGATCACTTCCCGTCTGGTTGAGTGATAGCCGCAGGCTGCTATTTCCACACCAAGGGAAGCTCTACTTGGTGGACAGCCAGTCAAAAAAGATTCACGAGGTGCTGTCCGTCGCTCCGTATGTTTTTAGCTCTGGAGGTGCGCTCTCTCGGGACGATCGCCTGATCTATTTTAGTCTCGTAACAACGGAAGCGGACATCTGGCTGATGACGCTGGAATAAAGCAAAGTTTTGATATCAAACTATGACACACATCAAGGGCAATCTGGATCCCGTCAACGCAATGCTGCTGGGTACGCCTGAACAAGTGTTAGAAAAAGCCAGGCGATGCGTCGACGTCGCTTCGCCTGGCGGTGGTTACATTTTGAATTCAGCATGTTCAATTCCGCGCCAGACGCCTCCAGCTAATATTCTGAAGCTTCATCAGGCGGCGTAAGAGTTCGGACGTTGAGAAAACTCAGCGAACGAGCCGACCGCAACTACAGGCCGAACCGCTGCCGGTATTCGCCTGATGTGATGAACGCCTTGGCCATCTCGGCTTTGATATAGTCGCCGTTAAAGGCATTCAGCTTCGTGAGCCAGAACTCCCAACCGGTATAGTCGGTGTCCTGTACATCGTTGGGGTCACGGCGCAGATAACCGAAGTATTGCATCAGCACAAACGCCCGGTTAAATTCAGCGTTATATAGATCCTGATCTTCAGCTACCTGCCGCAAGACTTGCGCGCTCACCGCCGCGTTGCTTATATCTGTGGCGCTGCCAAACAACCCAATTGCCGTAGCCCGCTCAGCGG
>QHXG01000810.1:1909-2243 GCA_003222845.1 Acidobacteriota bacterium
GCGATGGGGTCATCGACGTCGGAAATGCTGAATTGAACCGCGAGCGGTGCACAAAGTCATTTGCGAACGCTTGCTTGTTGCTCTCCAGTTGCACGTCCCAACCCGGCTGTCGGACCACCACTCCGCGACCAATGCGCTGTGTGTCCGGTAGAAATTCGTTGAAGCGCACAGCGGGAACCAGAAGTTGGTGCGCAGCTCCATTAGTCGAAGTTCCAGTGGCATCGCCGTAAGCTACCTTGTAAAAACGCTCGACCAGGTAACCGGTGTTTTGGAATTCAGTCGAAACGAAGAAGGCAGCAGACACGGAAACTCGTTTGGCCACGACGCATTGCTG
>QHXG01000809.1 GCA_003222845.1 Acidobacteriota bacterium
TGAAGCCTTGATCGTCACCCAGAGAGGAACTTTGATGAAGCGCCTTGCACTTTCAGTTCTAACTGCATCGCTGCTGTTTGCAGCGTCTCGAGTCCAAGCTGGCGACCCACGCCTCGCGCCCACTCCGCCGATGGGCTGGAATAGCTGGGATTCCTACGCGCGAACCATCACTGAGGCCAGGTTACGCACTATCGCCGAAAAGATGGCGAAGGAGTTGAAGCCGTTTGGCTGGCGCTACCTGGTGATCGATGAAGGCTGGTATGTCACGAACCCTTTAGCCGATCGGAACCACCATGCTTTTGTTCTCGACGAGTACGGCCGGTTTGTTCCCGTGTTTGACCGCTTTCCTTCCGCGCGCGGTGGCGCCGGGCTGAAGCCGCTAGCCGACTATATTCACTCGCTTGGTTTGCAATTCGGTCTGCACATCATTCGCGGGATTCCGCGGGAAGCAGTAGCCCACAACTTTCCTATCGCCGGCACCTCGTGGCATGCGAGCGATGCCGCCGACGAGAGCGACATCTGCCCCTGGAACAATTACAACTTTGGTGTCCGCAACAATGCGGCCGGCCAGGCCTACGACGATTCAATCACCAGGCTCTACGCTGGTTGGGGTGTAGATTTTATTAAGGCCGATTGCATCGCCAACAATCCGTACAAGCCCGATGAAATCCGGATGCTTAGCCTGGCGATCAAGAAGTCAGGTCGTCGCATTCTATTGAGTCTCTCGCCTGGGCCAACCGGGGTGGAGCATGCCGCTGAAGTTTCTCGCTACGCCGAGATGTGGCGGACCTGCAACGATTTTTGGGATCACTGGGGAGTGTGGCCCGGTTACGAGTGGTCAC
>QHXG01000078.1 GCA_003222845.1 Acidobacteriota bacterium
ACCGCGAACTGGAAAGCGGTAGAGCATCGTGTCGCTCGAATCGTCGAGCCACTCAATGACTTCAATAAACTGCGCAGTCGGGCTGAGCCGGTCTAGAATTCCCATTTGTTTTCAATCTCCTTTTTGGCCCATTCCAAAAGGTTCGCGGGCCGAAGGTATTATACGGTCAAAAGACGCGCGGTGTTCAACTTTCACGGGCAATTGACAGGATTTACAGGATTAACAAGAAGGGTTAGCAAATTCCCGACTTGTGGCTTGGCCGACAGCAATCCTGTCAACCATGTAAATCTTGTCGATGAGTTCTGTGCTTACGGATCGTCAGGAAAACCAATGCTGTCAATCCCCCAAATGTGTCAATCATGCTGTCGTAAATCGAAGCGGTGCGCGAGGGCACAAAGCTCTGATGAAACTCGTCGCCGAGCGCGTAGACAACGACCAGTAAGAGCGATAGCCAAAACCATCGCGTGCGCAGCAGTTCGCGAGTCGAAGTCCTGAGCGCCCGCGCGGCCAATAGCGCCAGGATTGCGTATTCGGTGAAGTGGCCGCCTTTGCGCAGCAAGAAATGAATGGTTCCTAAGGTGGCTTCGCTGGCTTGCGGAAAAATCCAAAGGAAGACTCGGAGCAGCACCGACGTGTGCGACGCCGACAGCACACTGGTGGAGCCAACGAAAATCAGAGCAGCCCACAAAACGAGCGGGCCGTAACGCGAGAGACGTTTTTTGGAGTGCGGTGGCAATCGCGGCGCGACACCGCTTTGGATTGTTGAGTGTTGCATCTAAAGCGCCGTCGCCGCTTCGCTCTGCCGGCGCACTCCAAAGGATTCTTTTACAACGCCGACGCGCCGGAAACGATTTCGATAATCTCGCGCGTGATCGCGGCCTGGCGCACGCGGTTCATGTTCAGCGTCAGCGAAGAAATCAACTCGCCGGCATTCTTGGAAGCCGAGTCCATCGCGGTCATGCGGGCGCCCTGCTCTGAGGCGATCGATTCCAGCAGCGCGCGGAAGATTTGAGTTTCGACCAGGCGAGGGAGTAAGTGGCTGAAGATTTCGGCCGGCGGTTGTTCGAAGATGTAATCCTTCGCTTCGGCGGGCTGCTCTTCCGCAGTCGCGCGCGAGATCGGTAGAAGCTGCTCGACCACAATTCGCTGGCTGAGGACGGATTTGAACTCGGCGAAGATAAGGAAGACTTTGTCCATCTCTTCATCATTCGTAAATCGCTTCACGATATTACGCGCTACGTCCAACGCTTCCTCAAACTCGACACGTCCCTTGCCGGTCAAGCCCACGTATTCGCCCACGATCTCTCGACGCCGACGATAGAAATCTCGGCCTTTCCGTCCGATCGTCACGAGTTCAATTTTCTTGTTAGCGTGCTCCTTAAAAAAGGCCTGGGTCGCTTTCAGCAGGTTGGCATTGAACGCGCCGCAAAGACCTTTGTCGGCGGTTACGAGGATGACCAGATAGCGTTCGTCACCGCGCGCATCGAGCAGTGGATGATTGAACTCTTCCGTCGTTTGCGCGGCCAGCTCGCTCAGGACTTCGCTCATCTTGTTGGCAAACGGACGGGCGTTGATGACGCGATTCTGCGCGCGCTTCAACTTCGCGGCAGAGACCATCTTCATTGCTTTGGTGATCTGCTGCGTGTTCTTGACCGACCTAATGCGCCGGCGAATGTCTAAGAGATTTGCCATTGAAAGAATGGGTCCTATGGGTCGTATAGGTCCTATAGGTCTTACGCCGCAACCGCTTGCACTTCTTCTGCCCAGCGCTCCTTGAAATCCTTAAGTGACTGCTCCAGATCCTTTTGAATATCAGCATCGATTGCTTTCTTCTCGCGCAGCGCTTGCAGGACGCCCGGATGTGAGTTTTCGATGAAACGCACCAACTCTGCTTCGAACTTCTTAATCCTCTCGACCGGCACGTCGTCAATGTAACCATTGATGGCGGACCAGATAATTAGCACCTGCTTCTCAACATCCATCGGCTGATACTGCGGCTGCTTGAGAATCTCAGTGAGCCGTTCGCCGCGCGCAAGTTGCGCCTGCGTGGCTTTGTCGAGATCCGATCCGAACTGCGCGAAGGCGGCAAGTTCACGATACTGTGCGAGGTCCAGCCGCAAACTTCCCGCGACTTGCTTCATCGCTTTGATCTGCGCCGCCCCACCCACACGCGAGACTGAGTTTCCGACATTGATCGCCGGACGAATACCGGCGTTGAAAAGGTCAGCCTCCAAAAAGATCTGCCCGTCCGTGATCGAGATTACGTTAGTCGGAATATAAGCCGAGATGTCGCCCGCCTGGGTTTCAATCACCGGCAAACTCGTCAGCGATCCGCCGCCTTTAGCGTCTGAAAGTTTTGCCGCGCGCTCCAACAGACGCGAGTGCAGATAGAACACGTCACCCGGATAAGCTTCGCGGCCCGGCGGTCGTCTTAACAGCAGCGAAATCTCGCGATACGCCGCTGCTTGCTTGGAAAGATCATCGTAAATGGTCAAGGCATGCTGGCCGCGATCGCGGAAGTACTCGCCCATCGCCGCGCCCGAGTATGGCGCCAGAAACTGCATAGCGGCTGGATCGGAAGCAGTCGCTTTCACGACAATCGTGTAATCCATCGCGCCGAAATCCTGGAGCGTCTTGACGACCTGCGCGACAGTCGAAGCCTTCTGTCCGATCGCGATGTAGATGCAGATTACGTCCTTGCCGCGCTGATTGATGATCGTATCCACCGCAATCGCAGTCTTGCCGGTTTGCCGATCGCCAATGATTAGCTCGCGCTGGCCGCGGCCAATGGGAACCATCGAGTCGATAGCTTTCAATCCGGTTGGGAGCGACTCTTTCACCGGCTGGCGATCGACCACTCCCGGCGCGATGCGCTCGACCGCGTTGTAATCTTCGGTGATGATCGGCCCGCGCTCGTCGACTGGATTTCCCAGCGCATCAACGACGCGGCCCACCAATGCCTGGCCCACGGGCACCTGCATGATGCGGCCCGTGCGCTTGACGAGATCGCCTTCCTTGATTTTCTGAAACTCGCCGAAGAGCACCACGCCAACTTTGTCTTCTTCGAGATTGAGCGCCAAGCCTCGGACGTCGTGCGGAAATTCGAGCAGCTCGCCGGCCATGACTTTCTCCAGGCCGTGAATCTCCGCGATGCCGTCGCCGACCTTGATCACGGTACCGACTTCCATGACGGTGACGCCGGCTTCAAAGTTCTCGATCTGCTGGCGAATGATTTCGTTAATTTCGTTTGCTTTTATTGGCTCCATATGTCATTTCCGATTTGCGATTGCCAATTGCCGATTTGTTCTTGTTTCAATCGGCAATCGAAAATTGGCAATCGGCAATGTGTTAGCCCGCCATCTTCTCCTTAATCTGCTGCAACTGGTTTCGGACTGATCCGTCGTAGACCGTCGAGCCGATGCGCGTTACGATGCCGCCGATCAGTTCCGCATCGGTAGCAAAATTCACGCGCACTTTCTTTCCGGTTAACAAGATTAACGTCTCGTATAGCTTTTTCTGCGCGCTGTCAGGCACGGTTCGAGCCGTCGTCACCGTAGCCGCGATCATGCCGGCACGTACATCGAGTACCTCGGCGAACTTCCGATTGATTTCGCCAAGCTCCGTCAAGCGTTGATTTTGCAGCAGCACTTTTAAGAAGTTCACCGTTGTTTGGCGCGGCTTGGCTTTTTCGATCAGTTTATTCAGCAAGGCGCGCTTTTGATCGAGAGCGATTGTCGGGTTGCGAAAAACTTCCTGAAGGTTCGTGTTCGACTGAATCAGGCGCTCCCAGGCATTCAGCTCTTCCTGCACTTCGCGCGCTTCGCCGCGTTCTATCACCACATCCGCCAGGGCCGAAGCATACCGGCGCGCGATCATCTGTACACTCATTGCGCCGCGCCTCCCAGTTCTTCGATGTTGCGCGTGATTAATCGCGCATCGTCTTCGGGCCGCATCTCACGTCTAATCATTTCTTCAGCCAGGCGCACACTCTGTTCGGCGGTGTAGCGGCGCAACTCGTTGCGGGCCGCTTTGCCCGCGCTTTCGATTTCTCTTTGCGCTTGATCTTTTAGCTTGGCAATGTCCGTTTCAGTCGAACGCGCGATGCGCTCGCGCTCTTGTTCTGCCTCGTGCTTGGATTGTTCTTTAATCGTAGCAACTTCGGAATCCAGCCGCGCCAAACGTTCTTCGACTTCCTTTAATTTCGCCATCGCTGCGTCGCGTTCTTGCCGCGCGCGGGCCAACTCGCTCTTGATATTTTCGCGCCGGCTTTTGAAGGCCTCGCCCAATTTCACTTTCTTCGTCAGAACGTAAACCAGAGCCAAAACAAAGATTCCCAGATTTATGAACTTCCACAGTTCGAAGCCGGGATAATCCCACCAGCGCGGTTCCGCCGCGGCGGCCAGGAAGTGAGTGATTGCGAAAGCGATTGTCATGGAGTCTAGTTCAGATCAGTCTGGGTGAGCGGGCGGCTGAGCACGCGCGCGCCAATCTCGCGGGCGAGGCGACGCGACTCAGTTTCCAGAGTCGCTCGCGCTGCTTCGGTCTGACGTTGAACGCCTTCCTTCTCTTTGGCAGTCGATTCAGCCATTTCCTGTCGCAATCGATTGAGCTTCTCCTGGCGTTCCTTCAATGCCGCGCTGCGCTGGCTCTCAGCGAATGAGTAGGCTTCGCCGCGCGCCTGTCGCAATCGACGTTCATAGTCCGAAAGCTTTTCGTTGACGCTCTTAATAATCTCTTCCGCCTCACTCAGCCGGCCTTTAGTCCGTTTCTCGCGCGCTTCCAGAATGCGATTGATCGGTTTATAGAGCGTGGCATTCAGGACAAAGATCATTAGCAGGATGATCAAGATGTGGAGCAACAACGTGCCGTCGGGCACAAGTTGAATCGAGTTTTCGGCAAAGCCGAGCGGCAACGTCATGATGATATTTTGAGCTGGGATTTAGGCTTTTGACGAAGTCCTCTCCCTTTGGGAGAGGGTCAGGGTGAGGGCCTAGCTACGAAAGAAAGCCCAACAAACTTACTTAACAACTTTGCCTCAGCCCCTCTCCCCGGCCCTCTCCCAACGGGAGAGGGAGTTTTCAACAACTCGTTAGGCTTTGATTGGATTTTGAAACTCGACCCGGGAAGCCGCGTGTTCAGTCACAGTGACCAAAGCCCAACTACTCAAAAGCTTTGAAGGCTAACACGCGATTTTATTAGGCGTCAAGGAGCGTTGCGGCCTTCCTTGACATCGCTTTAACGTGTCGTTAGGCTAAGTGTTTTCCTTGAACGGGGGAATTATTCTCTATGCCTAAGCGGACCTTTCAACCGAACAATCGCCGCCGCGCCAAGACGCACGGATTTCGCGCGCGCATGGCCACAAAGAATGGCCGGGCGGTGCTCAGACGCCGCCGCGCCAAAGGCCGTAAGCGGCTCACACCGGCGCATTACTAAACTTTTGGTTGCCACTTTTAACGACGCGCCGGCGAAAATAAGTCAGGCGTTGCCGCAGCGGCGCCGGCTGCGCGCGCGGGCTGAATTTCAAAAGGTCTATGCCGAAGGGCAACGCTTTGACGGCCGCTTGCTGGCCGCTTTTTTACGTCGGAACGATTTGGGTGAGCACCGCGTCGGCATAACGGCATCGAGCAAGGCGATTGGAAAATCGAACCAGCGTAATCGAGCGAAGCGGCTACTGCGCGAACTGTTTCGGAGGAGCGCGGCTGAGCTTGGCCCTCTGCAAGAGAATTACGATTGGGTATTGAATGCGAAGCGCGCGCTGCTGGAGGCAAACGAAGAACTTCGGTTTCGCGAGTTTCGTAGGATTATTGAGCAAGTGGCTCATGCCGAGCGGCGGAGTTAACTCCCTCTTCCGTTGGGAGAGGGCCGGGGTGAGGGCATAGCAGGGCGGGGTTGGAAAACTTTTACTCTTAGCAGCGTGGATGCGCGAGGAGAAAAGAACTAGGTGGATTGCCGGCGCGCTAAGCCCTCACCCTAACCCTCTCCCAAAAGGGAGAGGGAATCAAACTGGGTTGCCGATGCGCTTCATTTTGATTTCAATCGTGAAGTTCTATCAAGCAGTAATCTCGCCGTGGCTGCCGCCTTCTTGCCGTTTTGTTCCGACTTGTTCTGAATATGCGCGCGAAGCGATTGAACGCCACGGCGTGTTGCGTGGAGGTCGCCTGGCCGTTTGGCGGCTGCTTCGTTGTCAACCGTTTTGTTCAGGTGGCTACGATCCGGTGAAGTGAATTGGAGTGCGCCGGCAGAGCGGAGCGGCGACGGCGCTTTGGATCTTTGTTAGTTAGAGTAATTGGAAAAGCGCCGTCGCCGCTTCGCTTTGCCGGCGCACTCCATAATTGAATGAAACAGCAACAACGATTCATCGTGGCCCTCGTCGTTTCAGCAGCAGTGCTGATTCTTTGGAACTACGCGTTCCCGCCGGTCAAGCCACCACAGCCAAATGTGAACGCGAATACAAACGCAAACGCTCAACCGGCAACCACGTCTTCGCCGCAGCCTACGTCGCAACCAACAACCAGCGCCACACCCGCGCAGACCGCCCACTCTCCTGCGCCGACGGCCGAGCCTAATCCGCAGCGAAAACTGCGCATAGTTACGCCTTTGTACGAAGCAACGCTCGATACACACGGAGCGGTCGTGACGAGTTGGATTATCACGAGGAACAAGAATACAGGCCGCGAGATTCACGCAGCCTCTTCGACAAAGAGCAATCCCAAGCCACTCGAACTGGTCCCGGCGCCACCGGACGGAGTCGCGCCGGATCAACTTTTTCGTCCACTGCAGATCGTTAGTGGTGATGCGACAATCGATGCTCTTTTGGCTGGCAGAAACTTCCGAGTCTCTGGCCCTAACGCCGAGTCAGGCGATGAAACGATCAGTGTTCCGAGCGGCTCGCAGCAAACCGATTTCGTTATTCACGATGATGCCACCGGACTTGATGCGACGAAGCGCATCACGTTTTTCGCGGATCGATACACCGCCGAAGTCGAACTCAAAATCTTGCGCAACAATCAGCCCTTGCCACAAGCGAAGTTGGCGATTGGGCCCAGCATTGGCGATCAGGGGATTGAGCATCACACTTTTTACACCGTTGCTCCGGAAGGTGTCGCCGTCGTCGACGGCAAGGCTGAGCGTTTTCCCGCGGAGCCGATTCACAGAAACGCCGGCGGCTGGTTCAGCTCGCCGCGGCCCGAAGGCGCTGATTTGCAAAAGGTTGGCGGCAACGTCAGTTGGGCCGGAGTTGGCGACACGTACTTTGGGATGATCGCCGTGCCGCCGAAACCGGTCTCGGGACTTGAGTACCGCACGGCCGCTTTCGAACACAAGACCAACGACAAACCCGAGCAGAGATTTTTGGTAACCGGTTTACTCCCAGTGCCAACTGACGGTTCGAAGATAGAAATCTACGTTGGCCCCAAGGATCATCGCCTGCTCGACGAAGCCAGCAAGGAAATCGCGAAAGCAGGCGGGCCTCAGGTTGATCTCGGTGAAGCGATCAATTATGGATTTCTGGCCTGGATGCGACGTGCGTTGGCGGTTCCGATTCTTTTTTCAATCAACGCGATGCAGAAAATAACCGGCAGTTACGGCGTCGCTATCATTCTCTTCACCATCTTCATCTATTCGCTTTTCTTCCCGCTCAAGTGGCAGTCGTCGCGCAAGATGAAAAAGGCGCAGAAGTACGCGCCGCGTATGAAAGAGCTGCAAGAGAAATTGAAAGGAATGAAACAGAGCGATCCGCGCATGAAAGAGTTGCAGATGGAGCAACTGCGCTTGATGAAGGAAGCAAACCCACTCGGCGGATGTTTGCCTTTGCTGATTCAGATGCCGTTTCTGTTTGCGCTTTATAGCGCGATTACGATCTCGATCGATTTTCGCCAGGCATCGTTTCTGTGGATTCCCGATCTGTCCGGGCCCGAACCTTATTTTCTTTCTTTCCTTCGCGTCCTGCCGATTCTCTTCGCCGGCTCGATGATCGTCTTGCAGTTGCTAACGCCGCAGCCTTCGGCCGATCCGCTCCAGCGCAAGATGATGGCGATCGGCATGCCGCTCTTCATGCTTTACATTTTGTGGAGCGCGCCCGCGGGACTTTTGCTCTATTGGTTGGTGGGAAACATCGTCGGCTTCCTGCAACAGATGCTTATCAATCGCCTCACGAAGACTGATGAAGAAGCGCCGCCGCCTGATGAGAAAGGCGTGAAGAAAAAATCGACGAAGAAATTGAAGCCCGCCGAGGCGTGATGATTCGTCATAGACAGGATTTACAAGATTAACAAGATAGAGTTCAAAAAGAGGGGATGATTGAAGAATCCTGAAAAACTTGTCAATCGAGTCTGCTCTTTTTCGGTTGTCTACACACGGCATAATGCAGCCGCACAACTCCGTCCGAAAACTTCTTGGATGAAAGTAATTTAAGCGGCACGGTGCGACGGCTGGGAGCGACGAGCGGAATGCCTTCGCCGATGAACACGGGGATGACGTGAATGATGAACTCATCGATTTCGCCCGCGTCGAGAAACGAGGCGATAATCCCGCCGCCGCCCATCATCATAATATTCTTGCCTTTCTGCGAGCGCAGACGTTTGGCGAATGTCTTGATCGGTTCTTTGACGAATTCAAAACCCCGCGCAACCCTTCGCGGCGGCTTATGGGAGAAAGCATAGTTCTTAATGCCACTAGTGTCCGGCGCGTCTTTACCTTCTTTCTGAAAGCGCACCACCATGTCGTAAGTTTTTCGTCCCCACAAAATCGTGTCGATCGACTTGAAGAACGCGCCCATGCCGTAATCGCCGGCGGTGCGTGGACGATCCAGCCAATCAACCTCGCCATCTTTGCGCGCGATGAAACCGTCAGCGCTGGTGGCGATGTAAACGATGATCTTTCGGTTTGCCATATCTTATGAGACCCAGGTTGTAAACAGACTTTTGTACTTGCCACTTGCCACCTTCTTTGACAGCAGGAAATATCGACCTTCGCCAGAACGTTCTCCAGACATCCAACCGGTGCTTACGAGCGCTTCATCTCTAGTCTTGTTGAATCCAACTCTCGACAACCTGATGTACCCGTTAGATCCCGGATACCAGCGATAAAAAGTTTTCCATTCGTCTTCGAGCACCATCATTTCAAATAGCTTCTCAATTTTTTTGTAATCAGCAATTCGATAAGGGACGCTGAGCGTTAACAACCTTTTTAAGTGTCTAGTCTCTCTGTTGCGTTCCTTAAAGTTTTCCAACGTGTCCTGCGAAAAGGGTAATAGAATGACCCCTGTTGACGCGTAGCGTCGTCATGAATTTAGCCAGGCGTTTCAACGCCGGGTAGGGATCGACGAAAACATTCGTCGCGTAGCGACGGCTGAAAACCGTTTGAGATTTGGGGAAATCAGTCGTCGCTACGCGACGAGAACAACGTACCCCTCGCTCCCCGGCGTTGAAACACCGGGCTAAAGTCAGGCCGACGCTACGCGTCGAGGACACTTCATCAGAGTTCCCTGAAGTCTATGCTGCCTCAAAACTTCGGCTTGATCGTCATCACCGCGGCCAGCGTTTCTATGCCATCCCAGAGATTTTGTAGCCGAAGATTTTCGTTTTCGGCATGTTGATTGTTGTCATAGTTGGCGATGGGCACAGTCATGGTCACTGTGCGCAGATGATCCGTGATGATCGAAAGCGGCAAGCTGCCGCCGGACGTTGGCAGTTTGACGATTGGATCTTTAGAAGTCGACTGCACGGCAGCAATCAGGGCGATTGAGATTGGCAAGTCCATGCGCGTCCGTTCGGCGTTGTAACCACCGGACCGGGCGATCACTTTGGCAATCAATGCATGTTGCTTTCGTTCAGCGTCGGTCGCGTCGTGATCAATCACAAAGAAACCCCGCTTGCGAATGTGATCGATCAACCGCAGCACTTGTCGCTGATGATCGTTGCCTTTCACCAGCCGCAGATCGAGCACGGCAGTCGCTGTCGTTGGTATGACGTTGCGCGCCAGTGCGCCGACATCGCCGCTGCTTATCCCGTTGATGTTCAGCGATGGTTGATTGATCAGCTCAAGCAAGCTTTTGCCGTTACCTTCTGTGCGCGCGAGGCCAAGTTGCGAACGCAACTCGTCATCGTAAGCCGGAGCTTCCGCGATCGCGTGTCGCTCTGCGTCACCGAGCGGCTCCACACCATCGTACCAGCCGGCAATCGTCACGCGGCCGGTGTCGTCTTTCATTGAAGCGAGCAAGCGCGCAAGCAACATTGCGGGATTCGGCGCCCAGTTTCCGTAATGTCCACTGTGCAGTGGCCGCTTCGCTCCGTAAATAGTCACATCAACGTTCTGATCGCCACGCACGCCGAAGACGACTTCCTTGCGTCCGGACTGATGCACTGGGCCGTCACAAATGATCCACGCGTCAGCGTTCAGCAAATCTTTATGAAGATCGATGATTTCGCCGAGGTGCGGCGAGCCTGCTTCCTCTTCGCCCTCGAAAATGAATTTGAGGTTGAGCGATGGCGCGATTCCTTGCGCGCGCAACGCGTCGAAAGCGGTGAGGATAGCCATCACTCCCGCCTTGTCGTCTGAAGCCGCGCGGGCATACAACCGCCATTCAGGATTAATCTCGCCATTATCCGGGAGCGCGATAATCTTCCCTCCTGACTCGAACGCCGCGGATCGCCAGGTTGGCTGAAACGGTGGCGACGCAGTCCACTGCTTGGGATCGACCGGCTGGCCATCGTAATGCGCATAGATAACGATCGCGTGCGATGCGCCCGGCGCTTTCCATTCACCAAACACCGCAGGCGGAACATCTTTCGTCTTCGCTTCAAGCAATTGAGGATTGAGTCCGCGTCGCTGCATCATCTCAAGAATGAACAGAGCATTGCGGCGAATATTCTCGCGATCGGAAGCTACATTCGGAATCGCCAGCAAGCGGGTGAATTCCGAAAGAATTTGATGTTCGTGAGCGCGACGATAGTCTCGCGTTGAGGTCTGCGCGAAAGTGGCGACTGCAGAGACAACCACGATCACCAGCACATGCGCGAACTTGTGAAGTCGACTCATCACTGGTCACCCTGCCCCGGAAATCTGATACCTCTGAGACAAAACTCCCATGTGATGTCGTACGTGACCCGCCATTATAAAGGCCAGAGCGCGCACGGATACTGGCGCGTCGTTTGCCATACCTGTCCGCAACCATGCTTCTGAATCCAGATTTCGCAGCATGGCGATATTTGACAGACGGACGAGCCGGAGTTCGCTGAGCAGATCTTCCAGCTCTATTTGATCGTAAGGCGCATGGAGCATGTACTCGTTTTCATCAAAGCCAAGCAGGTTCCTCTGCTCGCCGCGCGCGATCGTAAACGTGCGGTAGCCAAACACCCGCTCGGCATCGATCAAATGGCCGATGACTTCGCGAATGCTCCACTTGCCATCCGCGTAGCGAAAGGTTTCGTGCTCTGGCGCAACCTGGTTGAGCAAAACATCGAGCGCGTCGAGTTGCGAACGTAAGACCGGCAGAATTTCGTCCTCGGTCACGTGGGTGATATAGCCTTGATAGTAAGGCGCGTATTCAGATTCAAGCGGACGATTCATGACCCAACCTCCGTATCTGAAGAATGCTTTCGGAAAGCGAATGATATTGCGAGTTTATGACTCATGCAACGGAAGTAACCTTAGTCAGTACCACCTGCGTCAACGGGCGCGTAAGAACTCATTCAATCAAATGAAGCGACCCTCTCTTGCCCTTTTTATTTTCTTCTTGATAAGTGTGGCGACCTACGGGCAGTCGGTGTCACGCACAAGAGTTCGGACAGTTGAATCAACGACGCAAATATCTACTGTTGATGACCGAATTTTTGCTGAGCGTGCCATCGCCGCGCTCAGACGCCTGGAAAACGATGTGATTACATACCGCTCGCTTGGAGATTTTGAAGCGGGCGGAAAACTCGCGCGAGTGCCACTCGAAACTTTCCAAACTCATTTGCAAGAGACGACCGCGGAAGTCGAGCCGATGCTTAATTGCATAACGTATGACAGATTGAAAATAGAACTAAGTAACGCATTGGCTTCGTATCGTGATGGCGATTTCTGGTGGGAAAGCATCTCTCAGCCGCGCGTGGTCCATGTTTCAGCGCTGAATTACAACGCCATCAATCGCGCGCCAGGCGATAACGCTTTGCTCGCGACTGTTCCTTACACGGTGGCAATTCATTGGCGGCAAGCCGCTAAGTATTTGAAACGCGCTGAACAGTTACAGAACCGCGACCGGTAGCGACCGGTCCATAAGCAACAGGAACTATCGAATCCCCCGTTACTGGTCCGCCACGATCCGCTCCCGCTTTTCACGCAAACGCTGAAACGCTCCCATATCTTCCGGCCGCGCACAATCCCATTCAATCTTTTCCCAATCAGGATCATCGGGCTCCAACCCCAGCGCGCGAATCACTTCCCCTTTGCACACGAAGAAGTGATGTTTATAAGGTAGTAGAAAGCCGCCCTCGGCCTCTCGCGCGCGCCTCGCGTCCTCGTAGTTTGAAAACCAGCGGTTTAGAAATATGTCCAAATTAGTTTGATACCAGAGAGTACTTAGATCAATTTCATTCATACTCACCTCGCGGAAGTTCATTGGACGGTCTTCTTTAACTCGGTAATGAATTCGCTTTTTCCGGTCTCGACTACAGTGAAATCAACGCGGTTACCAACTTGAACCTCGTTTAAGAGCGACCTGGTCTTCACCAAAAATTCCATCGTCATCGCCGGCATCAATCCCTTGATCTCTTCGTGCTTGATCTCGATCCCGCCCTCCTTGCGATTAATGATGGTGATAACTCCTGTGCCAAAATAGGGTTTGCCTATTACCGGCGACGGCAACTCCAATGGAGTCCCAGTGACCGTAGCCGGCGTGGGCGTTGCTGGCGCATCGTTGACTCGAAGCTGTTGCCGGCAAGACACGGACAGCGTCGCCTTCAAAATCATCATTACGAAAAGGGCTTGATTGTCTCTTACAAAACGCGTCAGAAATCCTTAGCGCTCTTTGCGTTTCCAATTCTTACATCAGAAAGAAAATTTCAAATATATTTTCGGATTAAGTCCTGCGCATCAGGCCGGCTAGACAACTCTTCAATTCTTCCGCTTTCACCGGCTTATAAAGAAACGCGTCGATTGAATCGTCAGGTGCAGATGCGGCATCTCTATTTTCCTGTCCAGTCAACAAGACGATGGGAACACGACTTAGCTTTTCATTATTGCGTAGAAAACGGGCTAGCT
>QHXG01000079.1:0-1359 GCA_003222845.1 Acidobacteriota bacterium
GTGACTCAGAAAGTAAGGGTAATCCTGCCCGACGACGCGTTGATTGGCGGTGACAATGATCCCGTCAGGCGGATCGTAAACGTGCGGCAGTTTGTCGAAAGGAATGTAGCCGGTCCATTCACCGTCATCCGTCGATCCATCGTAGGGCACACTGCCGTCGCCGCTCTTGCGGATTGGTATGCGGCCGGCGCCGTAATAGCCGATGTGTCCATCGACATCGACGAATACAAAATTCTGAGTTGGCCCGCCGTAGTGACTCAGCGCCGCAGTAAATTCCTGCCAGTTGCGTGCGCGGTTGGCATCGAACAATCCCGCCGATTCCAATGCAGCAGAATCGAGCGCGGGCCATCTCAGTGCGTATCTGGTCGAATCCTTTTCCAAAACGATGGGGCCGTGGCGCGTCACAGTAACATCAAAAGTCTGCGTGTCAGTCGAAGGATCAGTGGGTCCCTTGCGCACCTTGATTTGCTCGTGACGAATCACTGCATCGCGCCAGCCTGAGGGCGTCAAATAACGATTCGGATTGTCCTTATCAAACTTTTCGATATAAACGTCCTGCACGTCAGGGCCGAGATTGGTCGCACCCCAGGCGATCCGTTCATTGTGTCCCAGCACGATGCCGGGCGCGCCGGGAAAAGTGACGCCCGCAACGTGCAGGCCGGGCGCGATGAGTTCAGCTTGATACCAGATGCCCGGCGCGGAGGCAGGTATGTGCGGATCGTTCGCGAGCAGCGGCTTGCCTGAAGCGGTACGCTTGCCCGAAACGACCCAGTTGTTGCTTGCCTGGATTGTCTCAGGCGTTGTAGCTACCAGTCCGAGCCGCTCAAAAGATCGCCGTTCATTTTCGATCAAGTCGTTCAGTTGAGCCAGCACTTGCTTGTCGGGGACGAGCGAATCGGGAAGAGTTTGCTTCATCTCCCTGTCCGCAGTCTTTGAACTGGCGCGATCGCTACCCACAACCAGCACGTCAAGTGGAGAAGTCTCCGGTAATAACGCCTCGCGTTTTTCTTTCGGCAAGTTTGCCATCGAGGCGCGCATCAAATCGAGTTGCCAGCTTGCTGACAAGTATTCGGCCAGCAGTTTGCCGACGGCGAGTGAATCCGCCGGCGTCCAGTGTCGCGGTTTGTATTGGAGGATCAAGAATTCAGGAGGCAGATTCTGATCGGTCCGCGAATCGATGAAAGCGTTAACACCGTCGGCATAAGCCTTGGTGGCGACACTGAGAGTGGCGGGCACATGAGTTACTGCTTCATCAAGGATTCCCGCGAAGCCGAACACTCGGTGGGTCTTGTCCTGGCCCAGTACTGGGTTTCCAAAGATTTCGGAAAGCTCGCCCGGCACCGTCCGCCGCAAGCGCTC
>QHXG01000079.1:1424-9147 GCA_003222845.1 Acidobacteriota bacterium
GTCGTTGGCCGCTTCGATGTACGGAATGCCGCGCTCATCCCGTCGCACAGTGACGCGATCCCGAAGTCCAGAAAGCTGAAGCGTCTGAGAATTCGAGCGACCAGATGCTTCTTGCGAGGCTGATGACGAGGAATCAGACGATAAGTTTACTATTACAAGAATTGAAAGCGCCAATAGAATGTATCTAATTTTTCTGTTCATATAAGTCTGTTCGGTGTGAATGGTGGATGAAAATTGACGAGCGGTGAATGACGCACTCCGCTAGGCACGCGAACTGAAAAACAATTGCGCCAAGTTACACGAGAATCCGGGAAGCAACGGCGATTCCAGCACATCCTTCGAATAGAGCGTCGCGGTAAGATGCAACTGGGCGTTATCGCGTCGATACACTTCGATAAACTGGCCACTCCAACTGACAATCCAATACTCCAGGACGCCCCGACGTGAATATAGCTTAAGCTTTATTTGCCGGTCTCGCTCTTCGTAAGCCTTGCCGGGCGATAGTACTTCGACGACCAACTCGGGTGCGGCGCGGAGATGACCCGCTTCGTCCGCAACCTGGCTCAAGCGCCCGCGGCTGATCCACACAACGTCGGGCACAACGTCATCATCCTCGGCAAAGACGACGCCCGGCGCGGTGAGTACGACTCCCAGATTGCTTTGGTCGTTCCACTCGTCGAGAAAACGGCAAAATCGGCTACACGTGTATTGATGTTCAAAAGCTGGTGATTTGGACACGTAGAGTTCTCCTTCGATTATTTCGTAGCGCTTATTGTCATCCGGCATTAGCGCCAAATCCGCCGAGGTGAATCTTTCAGCAACAGCCATGGTTAGTGTCCTCTCGATTTCAAATGCTGCGCGTATTGTAACGCTATGGTTTCAGAACCGCGAGCGGTAGCGACCGGATCATTTGTCATTTTCCATTATTTTCCATTTAGCATTTTTCATTTGCTGATTGTTGGACATGTGGAATTACAAATGAACCCTCCAAATGGCAAATGGTGAATGGAAAATGAGAAATGGAAAATGTTCCGGTCGCTACCGCTTGCGGTTCTGAAACATTCACCCGCTTGTGATAGACTGCGTTTCCAATGAAAGGGAATCACGCAAGCTCATTCGCGCGGCTTTTCGCCTGGATGTCGTTCACGATCTGTAGCGCCGCTATCGCTCAGGCGCAACAACGTCCGTTAATCACAGAGGACGTGGACATCATTCCCCCCGGATCGTTGCGCATCGAAGCGGGGGTTGATTTTGTGCAGAAGGCGCGATTTCCGGTTTCCGGTTTGACTGGCGATCTGACGCGCGCCGGCGTGATTGGAATCAACATTGGTTTTGCGCCAAATGTGGAATTTCAAATCGAAGGGGTCGCGCAGAATGTGTTGAGCATAAACTCACGCGGCACGTCCGCGATTCCGCTTAATCTGGCAAGCAACGCTAATTCTACCAGCGACATAGGCGACTTTACTCTCTGGGCTAAAATCAAACTGCGCAACGAAACCAGGCACGCTCCCTCGTTCGGATTTCGTTTTGGCGTGCAGCTGCCGAACTCAAATCAAGCGCGCGGCATCGGTTTGAATCAGACGAACGCGTATGGCCAGATCCTGTTTGGGAAAAAGTTTGGGCAGGATGCGCGCGTGAATACCTTCGCTAATTTGGGCGTTGGAATTCTTACGGCGCCGACAGCTTTGTTTACCCAGAATGACGTCTTGACTTATGGCGTTGCGAGTATTGTCCGCCTCAATAGACAATTCAGTCTGGCAGGCGAAGTAAATGGCCGCGCCAGCACTCGTCCGGGAAGCGGTCCCCTGGGAACTGAGTCGCAAGGCGAAGCGCGTCTGGGCATGCAAATTCGCGCTTCAGGATTGCGTTTTGATTTTGCCGGGATCAAGGGATTGACTAAGCGGAGCCCGCGTTCGGGAATCACGGTAGGCGTCACGTATGATACTCCCTCAATCTTTACGCCAGCTAAGTGATAGCAAACTTCAGTTTGTCGATTAGTGGACTTCAATCTGCCGTCTCGACATTTAGACCTGAGAGTGTGCCGGAATTGAGAATCGACAAGCTAAAGCTTATCGGACGCTATGTTTGATTGGTTGCATGTCCTGGCGCGGCGATTGGGTCGATTCATCGTGCATGTTCCCCTGTACGTGGCGGGGCCGGCGATGATTCTGATTGGCGCGCTCGACTCGTCGCTACTGTCTCTGCCCGAGATCAATGATTATTTGGTCATAGCGCGTTGTTACACGCATCCGCGGACGGTTTTCATTTTTCCGCTGTTCCCGGCAATAGGTTCAGTGCTCGGCTGCCTTTTGCTTTATACGATCTTGCGGCGGGGCGGGAGAGCCGTCTTGCATCGTCGCTTTCGGATGGATCATGTGCTGCGGGTCGAGCGTGCTTATGCTCGCTTTGGAATTCTGGCGCTGGCGATCCCAGCGCTTTTGCCGCCGCCGATGCCTTTCAAGATTTTCGTGGCCACGGCTGGTGCTTTGCAGTTTTCGCGGCGTCGCTTTTTGTTGACAATCATGCTGGCGCGCTCTGTCCGCTACTATACGGAAGGCACGCTGGCAGTTTTTTACGGCGAGCGTGTCCTGCGATTCTTGAAAGATAATGGGTTTCTGATCGTGAGCATTGCCGCCGGAGTTTTTGTTATCGCTTTGGCAATTTATCTCTTATCCAGCAAAGGAAGAGCGGCGGCGAGAGAGACTTCTGATCGATAACTGAGGCCAACAGATAAGAGCACTCTTAATTTCAGAAAGGTCTATTCAATTCATTGAAATCAATCATTCATAAAATTACCGGTGGGTTGACCAAGATCTCGCATTTTTTGGCGTCTTTTGGGCCGTTTGGGCTCCTGACAATCGCGTTTCTCGATTCGCTCATGATACCGATGCCAGGCGGAGTAGACGGCGTCCTGATGTTGTTGGCAGCTTCAAAGCCGTCGTGGATGTTGATCTACGTGGCTGCGGCAATGATCGGATCCACCGCGGGGTCGGTCGGCCTTTATCGGATTTCGCGACGCGCGGGTCACCGGGCGCTAAGACGCTTTTCGGAATCGAAGCAGAAACAAGTAAAGGACCTGATCGATCGCTACGATGTACTCTCCGTGCTGGTCGCTTCAGTCATGCCGCCGCCGTTTCCACTCAAGGTGTTCATCGTTTCGGCGGGCGTCTTTCGGCTCAACTTGCTACGGTTCACGATTGCGATCGCAGCGGGCCGAACTTTCCGATATTTGCTTGAAGGATATTTGGCGGCGCGTTATGGCGAGCAAGCGAAAGAGTTGCTGGCGCGATATTATCCGAGCATTGGGATTACGCTGGCGGTACTAATTATCATTGCGTTCGTGGCGAAGAACTTAATGCGGCGAAACGCGGCGGCGAAAGCCAGCGCCATATCAGAGGCCGAAGGCTAGCTGCATTTCAATTCCGCCGGCGTCGTGCGCTTCCTTACCGGCGCGAAAGTCGCGCGCTTGAGCCAGGTTGCGTACGCCATGCGTTTCAAGCTGATCAAGTAATTGAATAAATAAGCGCGCGGTCGCGAATGCATCTCCGGCGGCCCGGTGCCGTCGCGAGATTTCAAATCCGAAGTGGTCGGCCAATGCATCCAGGTTGTGGCCATCCAAATTGCGCATGAGGCGTCGAGCCAGATCCACAGTGCACAGTTCCGCATTGCGCATGCGATATCCAGGAAAGCATCGTCCAATCTCTCGATTCAAGAGCCGCAGGTCAAAATCCGAGTTGTGCGCTACCAGCACTGCGTCACCGGCAAAATCCAGCCACGAACTGACAATTTCAGAAAACAGAGGCGCGTGTTTGAGCATTTCGTCTGAGATGCCGGTGAGGTTGGCGATGAAGCGAGGCAGAGGCACCTCGGGATTGATCAGCGTCTCAAACTCGTCGATGATTGTTCCGGCCTTGAGGCGATAAGCGCCCAGCTCGATAATCTTTGCCGGCTGGGAACGTATCGTAACGGCCTCGACATCGAGTACGACGAACTCGATCTCCGCCAACGGCCGGAGTTCCGGCGAATCGGCATTCAGTGCCAGATGAGTCTCATCAATGGTGAAGCGCGGATCGCGAGCAATTAGATCGGCTATGAGTTTGGCGGCGAGCTCTTCCTCCGCGTTTGAAAGACAAAAAACCGAATTGGCGATATCAGCGAAGCTTGCCCGGCCACCGTTTGCGCTTAAGAGATCGAACGCGTCCTGAAGCAGAGTTGAATCAGAGATCAAGTTTCGCGGAATAACCATCGCGTACATTGTAAACACTGAACTGAATTTTTGAAACACCGCTGCTGCTAAAAAACAATGAACGCTAAAGAGGTAATCGAAACCTTCAAGCGTACGGGCGCTTTGCTTGAGGGCCATTTCATTTTGTCGAGCGGTCTGCATAGCTCAATCTATTTACAGTGCGCCATTGCCTTGGAGTCGACGACGGTTGCGATGGATTTCGGCGCCGCGATAGCTGAACACTTCAATAATCAGCAAATCGAAACTGTCGCCTCGCCGGCAATCGGGGGCATCGTGATTGGATACGAGGTGGCGCGGCAATTGGGTGCCCGATTCATTTGGACGGAGCGTGAGGAAGGTAGAATGACCTTGAGGCGCGGTTTCACGGTTCATGAAGGCGAACAGGTGCTGGTGGTTGAAGACGTGATTACTACCGGCGGCTCGACGCGCGGAACCATCGAAGCGCTGTCTCGTGCCGGGGCGAGAGTTGTCGCCGCCGCTTCGATCATCAATCGGTCGGGCGGGAAGGCCGACGTGGGTGTGCCACTTGTCTCGCTGGCAAGCCTCGACGTTCCGGCCGTTAATCCCTCTGCCTGTAATCTGTGCAAACGTGGAGAGCCAGCTACAAAACCCGGCAGCCGGAAAGCAAACGTTTAGCGGCGGGCTACTGCCCGTCGATCGAAACTATCTCTGAACACAGGCGGGCAGTAGCCCGCCGCTAAACGATCATTGCGCCAATCAATGAACTTTCGCCTGCTCCTTCAATACGACGGTACGGACTTTCATGGCTGGCAGATGCAAGGCGAACTGCGTACTGTACAAGGCGAACTGACGCGCGGGCTTTCTTTATTGGACGATCGACATGTCAATGTTCATGGATCGGGCCGCACTGATGCCGGAGTGCACGCAGAAGGGCAGGTCGCAAATGTGCAACTTCAACGCGCGATAACGCCGTGGAAACTTCGTAACGCAATCAACGGAAATCTGCGTGGCGACGTGCGCGTCATCTTCGCGGAAAACGCGCCCGATGATTTTCATGCGCGCTATTCCGCGCTTAGCAAAACCTACGTTTACCGTGCAGTCCAGGGTTCAGTGATATCGCCTTTCTGGGCTCGTTATGCTCACCAGGAAACGCGGTCGCTCGATCTCGATCGGATGCGCCGGTGCGGTTCGTTGTTCGTCGGCGAGCATGATTGGTCCGCTTTCTCGGCCGCCCAATCGGATGTAGAGTCTCGCGTGCGCAAGGTGATGGCCTTTGATATCTCGGATCGCTGGAATGGTCGAGGACGTTGCCACCTGATTGAATTCACCGTTACCGCGAATGGCTTCCTGCGCTACATGGTTCGTTCGATCGTTGGTACCTTGCTGGCGGTGGGGCGGGGTGAAATTGACGAAGCAACGGTAGAACGTGCGATTCAACACGGCGATCGCAATCTCGCCGGTCCGACGGCACCCGCGCACGGCTTAACGCTGAAGAGCGTACAATATGAAGCCTGACAGCCTGAGGGTCCCACGCTATAATGGCGCTGAAGCCGAAATTCGATGAATTTGCCGCGTAGCCGCAGCTAAAAGCAGAGTGCTCTCCAATTTCGACGAGGTAGTAAAAAAAGGAACCCGCGAATCGATGCTCCTGGCGTCGATTGATTGGGACCGTCTGCCCCGCCATGTCGCGATCATCATGGATGGCAATGGGCGTTGGGCAGCACAGCGCGGGCAACCTCGCATCGCCGGTCATCGGGCCGGAGTCGAAGCGGTGCGCGCATCGGTTGATACGGGGGCACGGCTCGGTCTCGGCGCGCTTACGCTCTACGCATTTTCAACTGAAAACTGGAAACGCCCGCGGTATGAAGTCGATGCGCTCATGCGCATGTTGCGCAAGTACCTTCGGATCGAACTCGACGAGATCGACCGGCAGAACATTCGCTTCCAGACTATCGGACGTACCGCGGCCCTGGCGCCGAACGTGCGCGAAGAAATTGGTCGAGCCTTCAATAAAACTGCTAAGAACACCGGGATGGTACTGAGCGTCGCGCTGAATTATGGCGGCCGGGCGGAAATTGTCGATGCCTGTCGGGCCGCCGTGCAAGAGATCATGCGGGAAGGGAAGTCGCCCGATCAATTATCCGAAGAAGATATCGCGGGCGCGCTTTACACCAGCGATCTGCCGGAGCTTGATCTATTGGTACGGACCAGCGGCGAGTTACGCATTTCGAACTTTCTGCTGTGGCAAAGCGCGTATGCTGAGATTCATGTCACGGAAACTCTCTGGCCTGACTTTCGTCGCGCCCATCTTCTTGAGGCGGTCGTCGATTATCAGCAACGCAGCCGCCGTTTTGGCGGACTAAAACTGGTCGCGAACGCGAAATAGTCTTAAACTGAAATTAAGTCGAACCCGAGGAGTGAATGTCATGCAAGCTTTGGTCGAAAACAAGGTCTGGACGGAAGCAGAGTTGATGGCGCTGCCGGACGATGGCAGAAAGTACGAACTCGTGGAAGGAGAAATCGTCGTGAGCAATGCGGGTATCGAACACGAATTCATTGGCGCGCGGCTTATCAACAGTCTTTTCAGCTTTGTCTGGAAGCACAGGCTCGGCATTGTTTGCGGCTCAAGTGCAGGCTGTTGGATGAAGTCGGGCAATCTTCGTTCGCCTGATGTTTCGTTTATCGCCAAGGAGCGCCTCCAAGGGCTAAGGCATGCGCCGAAGAAATTTTTCCAGGGCGCACCCGATTTGGTGGTGGAAATCCTTTCTCCGAGCGACGCTATGGACGGATTGCATGAGAAGATCGTCGAGTATTTTGAAAGTGGCGCTCGCCTTAATTGGGTTCTGAATCCTGAAGAGGAGACGGTGCTTGTGTACCACTCGCCACAGCCCGATTTGTTGCTCCGAAGCGGCGATTCGATTTCAGGTGAGGATGTGATTCCCGGCTTTTCTATGCTGCTATCGGAACTGTTCGCGGAACTCGACTTCTAACTCCAGGCCGAACTTGAAATCTCAACCACCAAAACCCAAGCCAATTTCGAAACTCGCCAGCATTCCACCATCCGTTGCCAGAATCCTAACTGCGGTAGTACTCCTGCCGATTCTGATCGCTTCAATTCTCGTCGAGAAATTAGCTTACCTATTCGTCGCGTTAGCCGGCATTGCAATGGGCGCCGCGCTCGTCGAGTTTTGGAAGCTGGCGCGCAAGCAACAGACTCGCGCTGATTTTGCCGCCGGATTCTTGGGCGGGCTGGCGCTGTTCATCGTCTTCCTTTTCAGTGAGCCGGGAAAACTGGATCTCTTGATGATTCAATTCATCCTAATCTTACTCACGATTGGCACGCTGACGGCAGCAATGTTACGCGGCGCGCCCTTCGATCGGATGATTACCTCGGCGGGAATTACCGTGCTCGGAGTCCTGTATATCGTCCTGCTCGGCGGCCACCTGGTTGCGTTGCGAGTGGGCTTTGCGCCGCAACTCTCGAAACATCTACTCTCGTTTTTTTTCCTGGTAATT
>QHXG01000080.1 GCA_003222845.1 Acidobacteriota bacterium
CTCAGGGTGGAAGGCTTCAACATCTTCAATCACGGAAATTTTCTTGGCCGCGCAGTCACAACCTACGGCGATGCCGCGACACCGGCAACCACATTCGGCCAGTTTGTGGGCGGCGTGGGCACGGCCACAAACGCAATCCCGGCGTTCGCAAACATCGACCCACCGCGGATGTTTCAATTGCAGGCGCGGTTTATTTTTTGATTTGGAGTGCGCCGGCAGAGCGCAGTGGCGACGACGCTTTGAATGTCCGATAAGCTTCAGCTTGTCATCAAGATCAGGGACAAACTGAAGTTTGTCCTACATATTCAAAGCGCCGTCGCCGCTGCGCTCTGCCGGCGCACTCCAAATTAGCGGCTTACCGTGAAGTCATTGAAGTAGATCACGCTGTCGGTCTTTGACCACAGCCCTATTTTTCCGGAAACAGGTTCGCCGAGCGTGTAATCGAGCAGATGCTTTCCATCCAGAGCGGCTTGCAGACTCGTGCCATGAACTGAAATTTGCAGATTGTGCCAGGTGTTCTTCTGCAATGGAACATTCTCCGAGCCGCGCTTGACGAATTTGCGCACGCCCTTGTTGAAAGTCCAAAGCACGACGTTGTCCTCCATACCGTTGAACCGCACCGTCAAATAATCACCATTGGGTTTTAGGTTGAATAGGATGCCGGCGCATTCATCCAATTGGCCGGCGACGATTTTGAACCACACGCCGATCTCGCCATCATGGAAATCATCGACATCTTTGGCAACTGCATACGGAAAATAGGCCCACGCCTTGACGTTGTCGATAAACTCTTCGTTGCGCGCGCCATAGATTGAACGGGCTTTCTCAGCCAGGCTGCCCGAAGGCTGCCCGCGCAGCCACGATCTGCCATCAACTGCGATAACTTTCTTCCCGCTGTTATCTTCAACGATCGACCAGTTGCCGACGACAGAGAGGAATTTGGTTGACTCATGACCGAACCGCTCGCTTTGTAGATCGATGCGAGTTGTCCCCGAAGATACCGCATTTCCTGACAAGTAAACTAGGATAGTTATTAATGACAGCAATGAAATCGTCTTGGCGGTCATGATCGATTCCTCTTTCTTGATTTCATCCAGGGCCCCATAAAATTTGCAGGCAAACTTCTCATTCACACCCGGTTTCAACCGGGTGAACGCACGACTCGCTTGCGCTTACTTTAACCGTTTTAACGGTTTCGCTGCGGGGACGATACCGTTAAAACGGTTGTCTAGTTAGCTCTCCTCATTGTAAACCCTGATCGATCCTTCCTGATGCTCACCTTATCATCTGCGAACGAACCACCATGCAAAGCCGACCATCAGAGGCCACAGCGCATAGAAAATCCATCCCGCTCCACGCGGGTAAACAGTCAATGGATAGCCGCCGAAGACATTTTCTCGGATATGCTCGGGGGTGGCCACGCCGGCGAGTTTGTAAATCGTCTCCAGCACAACCTCTTCAATCGTCGAGCGCTCCATGACTTTCTGCCCACTCATCTCATACCAAATTTCGCCGTAATGATCTTCCGGTTTTTCAAACAATCCGGTCACAGTTGAGGCCGCATAATGGACCTCGAGTCGGGGCAGAACTCTTCGTAGCTTGCGGAGCACATTCTGTTCGAGATCAGCGAGTCGTGGATCTTCAGGTGACAATACAACTGTGATTTTCAACGCCGGCTGAATCTGCCGAAGTGCTGCTTCATCCTCGCGCGAAAAAGAGTTGCGGCGGTTCTCGCTTAGGTCCCAACTTCCTCGCAAACCGTTTGCCCCAAAACCCACCAGGGCCAGAACGAAAATGAGTGCTGCCGTTCCGGCCAGGCGAAAGCGCCATGTTCGGCCAGGGTGCAACCAGATTGCCGCGAGCGCGAAACCGGCGACACTGATCGCCAGCATTGCGATCGAGGTATTCAGTTGTAGCAGCCCGTGCTCGAAAGATCGCAACGCCGCGGTCGGCGTGTAATTTGCCAACTGTTCAAGAAAACCACCTCGGTATGCGGCGACGTACTCCAACGCCCACGTCCCGACGGTAAAACCCAGGGTCACAATCGCCGCGCTGGCCGCGTTCTCTGCAAGCGCCGCGGCGGCGACTGCGATGCCCGCGCTCAACATAAAGCGCAACAGATGCCCCCACAAAAGATTCAAACTCTCCGGGGGATATAGATGACCGCCGTACAACGTCCACAACAGGATCGCCAACAGTCCGGGAATCAAAGTCACCAGCCAGCCAGCGAGCAGCACCAACCCTTTCGCGCTGAGTTTGGTTGTGAGATTGCCGGGCAATTGCAGCAAAAGCTTTAAGCCGCCGCTTTGCTTTTCCGAAGCGATCGCCCGAATCGCAACGAATGGGAATAGAAATGTCGCGGCTAAATCATAAGCCCCAAAAGCGGGCGCCAGCATGCCGTCTAACGGAGTCAGCCCTTGTGGCAACGCCGCTGGTCCACCACCGATGCCACTCGCTTCAGCATACAAACCAACTGCCGTAATAAATCCATGACCGACCAGGGGCCCAATCATCAATAACAGCAGCCAGAACGAACGCGAAGCCAACAGTTCGCGCCACTCTTTACCAACGAGGTGAAGAAAACTATGTGAGCGCAAGGAAGATCTCCTCGACTCCACCGTCAGGAAGCTTTGCTTGCGCACGCAACTCGGGAATCGTTCCTTCGCCCACGACGGACCCCGCACTCAACAGCACGAGCCGATCGCAAACACGTCCAGCATCAACAAGCTGATGAATCGATAGCATCAGCGTGCGTCCGTTGGCGGTATGATCTTTCAGCAAGGTCATCACGTCGCGCGTTTGTCTGAGATCAAGGCCATCAAAAGGCTCGTCAAGCAAGAGCAATTGGTGCGGCGTCAGCAGTCCTAAAGCCAGGAGCATTCGTTTGCGCTCGCCCTTCGAGAGCGAAGCCAGGCGCGCCTCCATGATCTCGTCAAGCCGCAAAGGCTCGATCAACTCAGATAACTTCGTCTCTGACGTCCGATAAAGTTTTTCAAAGAACTGGAGAGCCCAGCTAACTGTTTGCTCGGCCCAGGGAAGAATTCCATCAGGCAAATAAAATAGCGCTTCTTTGCGACGCGTTACCGGCAAGGTCTTTTCCTGAAACGTTATCGTTCCAGAGTTCGCAGGTATTAGTCCCGCGAGACATTCGAAGAGAGTCGTCTTGCCGGCGCCGTTGGGACCAATTAAGCCCAGGACCTCATGTCGTTGCGCCGAAAAACTCACGTCATTCAGCGCCAGACGATCTCCGAAACGCTTGGTCACACCTTTAACTGTTAGCAAATCGCTCATCGTTAACCTAACGCTGCGCGCTTAAAACTACCAGACACCGTAAGATCCAAAAACGATCTACATTGCGAAGCCAACGGTCGCATCTTAAAATGCAGCGATTTCCGTTGCAAATTGAATCTGTGATTCTGATTTTGTTCACTACGTTCGCGGCGGTTTTTGTCGCGGAGATTGTCGGCGACAAGCTGCTTTATACGACGGGTGTGCTGGCCGCGCGTTATCGTACCGCGCCGATCTTTATAGGCATGGCGACAGCGTTCATGGCCAAGATGGGCCTGGCCGTGATCGTCGGAAAAGCAATTTCGAAGTTGCCGTCGCCGCTCGTGGCCACGATCACCGCGATCAGTTTTCTCAGTGTAGCATTCGTGCTGTGGCGAAAATCGGACCGGCCAAGTGAATCTAAGGAACTGCATCGGGCGTCAAAAGCGGCGATGGTTTCATTCGCCGCGATCTTCTTTTCCGAATGGGGTGACGTAGGACAGATAACCGCAGCCACGCTGGCCGCGAAATATCGCATGCCGCTGGTAGTTTGGGTGGGCGCCGTCTCGGCCATGGTCACCAAAGGCACACTCGCGGCATTTCTCGGCGCGGGAATTCGACGATGGATTCGCGATAGAGTTTCGCCGAAGGTGGTCCGCTATGTAGCCGTCGGATTGCTCTTGGTCCTGGGCTGTCTTTCAGTGGTGGAGATCCTGACGGAGAAAGGTTGAGCCTGGGTACGCAGTCGTCCCGACTGCTCAACCTCGAAACAGCGCAGGCGCAAGCAGTCGGGACGACTGCGTACCCAAAAGGCCGGTCGCTACCGCTCGCGGTTCTGTAACGATCGCCCTCGTCGTCGGTGTAATTGTGAGCCAACGCCTGTGATGAAAACTTCAAATCCCGAACGTAAATCCGCTTTTCGCTTCATTGTGGCGCTGGGCTTCGTCAGTCTGTTCGCCGACATGACTTACGAAGGCGCACACAGCGTCATCGGTCCGCTGCTTAGGGATCTTGGCGCCAGTGCCACCCAGGTGGGAATTATCGCCGGCCTCGGCGAAATGATTGCCGCAAGTCTGCGCTATTTCTCCGGGCGATTGGCGGATCGCACACACGCGTATTGGACCATTACGACGCTGGGATATTTTTTGAATCTGGTGGTCGTGCCGGGCTTGGCCTTCGCCGGTAACTGGCAAGTTGCAGCGCTTCTTGTAGTGGCGGAGCGCACGGGAAAGAGTTTGCGTGGCCCAGCGCGCGACGTACTTCTGTCCGAAGCCACTGAGGTCGTAGGACACGGGTCGGGATTTGGGTTGCATGCGGCAATGGATCAAACGGGCGCTGTTCTGGGACCACTGTTAGTGGCTACTGCCGTTGCGCGATCCCATCATTTCGGGCCGGCCTTTCTATGGTTGGCGGTGCCGGCGCTCGGCGCGTTCATAGCTTTGCTCTTCGCGCGCGCAGCCAGTCCGCACAAAGGCACTCCGCCGGCGGCGCCTGCGGAGAAGAAACTTCCCAGCGTGTTTTGGATCTATGTCGCCGCGGCGGGACTGCTGGCTCTGGGCTTTGTCGACTTTCCCTTGCTCGCCTTTCACTTTCAGAAGAATTCATTGACCCAGCCGCCGGTGATTCCGTTACTGTACGCCGGCGCGATGGGCGTGAATGGCTTAACCGCGCTCGTGTTTGGACGACTCTTCGATCGGCATGGGATTCAAGTTATGGTCGTCGGCATCCTAATTTCGCTGTTGGCTTTGCCGTTTGGGTTTCTTGGTGGACCAGCGGGAGTTTATGTAAGCGTCGCCTGCTGGGCCACTGGGATGGGCGCGCAAGATGCCACGCTACGTTCGGGAATTTCACAAGTTGTTTCCATGAATAAGAGAGGCACAGCTTTCGGGGCCTTCAATGGAGCCTATGGCGTGCTGTGGTTTCTGGGAAGCGTGACCATGGGCTTGCTGTACGACCATTCGCTGATCGCGTTAGTGATTTTCGGGATGGTAGCGCAGTTGATCGCGGCCGCAATGTTCTTCTGGTTGGGTGGACCTCTGGCTGAGGCCAAGCAAAGTTAGGAGAGAAGTTTGACCGCGTGTTCGATTAACGCGTGCACGGTAATCAGGACGTGCGGACTGTTGGCTACCGCGGCGCCAAAAATAATTACGACAGCAAACGATAGCCCCAACGCTCCTCTAATCATCGCGTTCTGGTGAACTCGCGCTCCCGAACCGTTTGAGGCTATTTCAACCAAGCGTCTCACGCGGGCTTTGACGCCCCGAGTTTCTTCGCCGCCCACCAAAAACGCCGCGACCGGAATGGCGGCGCGCGATCCTACGGGAATCATCTTCGCGATCTTGATCAAAGCCGCGGCGAGATTAAGCGCTGTGTCGCCATTCTGTTGGGCGGCATGCTCGTCGGCCGCGGATTCAGCCGCCTCAGCCCACGCGCGATCAAGTGAACGGCCGCAAGGAACGATCATCAGCAGGTCGCGACACATGCGTAGCAGCAAACGCTTGAAGTTGTCGCGAGCGACCAGATGACCGCATTCGTGCGCAATAGCCGCCGCCAACTCTTCCTGGGTGAGCGATTGCATGACACGTTCCGCGATGAACAAGCGTGACCGCATCGTGCCGACGACGGCAATAATCGGAAACGCATGAGGCAGGCGAAAGGTTGGGATGTCTATTCCTTCGAGTTTAATTCGATGCGCAAGTACCAGCCACGCTCGCAGCAACAAATGCGTAGCCCACCAGGAGCGGGCGCACCGCCACAGTGCGAATATGACGCCGAGCCCGGACACCAACGCGAGTGCAGCGAGTTTCTTGCTCACAACTTCAGGCGTTGAATACGGCTCATAATTTAGATAAGACGGAACCAGGAAGAGCGACACCGCAATCATTGCGAGCACCGGTGGGCTAACGCGCATGGCAAGAAGAATGTCAACGCGCAACCGTGGCGACCAGCCCGGAGCAAACCGCTCCAGTAAGCGCCAAATGGCCGCGGTCGCCAACGACGCCAAGGCATTTATCGTTAGCAGTGCGGCCAGAACCAGGCAGATTCCCAACAGCTCGTACATAAATTAATCCGCTTTGCGACGCAGCTCGCGTTTCTTCTCCTTTACCAACCGGTCAAGCTCGTCGAGCAACTGTCGATCGCGCTCGCTGACAGTATCGACAATGCAGGCCAGCACCGGTTGAATCCCCTCCGCGCCGCCGCCCAGCAGCCCATCGATCACATCTTCGCGAATACCGTGCTCGAATTCTTCGCGCGAAACCGACGGCGAATAAAAAAACGCCCGCCCGTTCTTACGTCGATCGAGCAGTCGTTTTTTGTAGAGGCGATCGAGCGTGGTCATTAGCGTGGTGTAGGCGATTCTTTCTTCAAACGCGACGTAGATATCGCGCACACTAACCTCGCCGCACCGCCAAGTCTCGTCGAGAACTTGGCGCTCGAGTTTGCCCAGCGCCAGCGATGCAACTTCGCGCGGCCGGCGAAATCCACGGAGAAGAAATCGTGGGGCCTTCATTCGAGAGCATTTTCTGCGGGAATGAGGACTATGTCAATCGCAAGCATTAACACTAAGCTTAATCCTCAAGGTTCGAGCTAATTGTGCCACTGATTCAGTTGTAGTAGCATCGCGAGGCATGTCGGAGATTGAACCAACGAAAGTATGTCGCAGTTGTAACCCTCCCAAGGAAAAGCCACTGTCAGAGTTTGCTATCAGTGAACCACGCCGAATGAACAAGCCCGAAGGCCGTAAGGAAATCTGCAAAGAGTGCACCTGGCGTCGCGAGCTAGAAAGGCGCTCACAAGCAACCGCGCGCAGGCTGGCAGAGCGAGTGGATATTCCGGAACGGCTGGACAATGATCGCACGAGATTGGGCTTGACCCAAGAACAGCACGCGAAAAGGTTGGGCATTCCCTTGGGCACTTACTGCACTTATGCGCAGGGCCGTCGCGGTAGACGGTTGAACGAGAAGATGTACCGCCACATCATTGAGCAAACCGCAGATACCCTGGATGAACCCACAACGGAACTAACTGCTGGACAGAAAGCAGCCAGCACGCGAAAAAGCAGAATTGCTGCTCCGAAGGCCCTTCCACGCACGAAACGCCAAAAAGAAGTTCTCGATTTCATCATCAGTTTTCGCCAAAGAGAAGGACACTCATCGTCGTACAGGCAGATTGCGAGCGGGCTGAATGTGAAGTCGAAAGCAACGATTGCCAAGCATATTAGGGCCCTCGAACGGCAGGGTTTGCTCGAGCGCCGTCGCGAAAAAGGATTGTTTGTCTTGGGCCCCAAAGTTGGCGAGCTGAGCATGCACCAAATTAAGGAGTTTGAAAGGCTTCTTGAATCAGAATTGCGAGAGGAGGACTATCAACGATTCTTGGCAGATCACCCTGTTTTCATTGACCCGCTTGCGAGTGAAGTCATCCCAAAGCAGAAGCTCGGTCTTGAGAAAACCACAGACTATGCGGTTCGCCGCTCAGACAATGAATGGATCTTAGTTGAGATCGAGAAGCCGCAGAATCGTATCTTTACGAAAAACGATAACTTTACCGCGGAGTTTACACATGCGTTCGGCCAAGTCCTCGACTTTCAAGAGTGGGTCGATACTCATTCAGAGTATGCTCGACATTGGATGCCTGGTATATCTTCCCCTAAAGGTATTCTAATTATGGGGCGAAGGAACGCGCTTTCCGATCAACAGGAGGCAAAGCTCAAGAGGTATTGTATCAATAGCAAATCTGTTGAGGTCTTGACGTACGACGATGTAATTCAGAGGGCCAAGAATCTACATTCCAATATCTTTCAATAAGAGTCATCACATCTAGAGCTAGAGAATCAAGCTTCAATTAAATGGCCGAACCTTCAGGAGGACGAGATTAGCGAAACCTTCGCCTCAGCATTAGCTCATAGCCTCGACCGTATCGCCTCCGCCATCCTAAGATGCGATGGACGAAATAGAGCCCCTATCAAAACGTGGTACCTTCATTAGCACAGCGTCTGGAAAGCCTCGCTCTTCGGCTGCGCGGCTAGCTTCAACGGCATCCTTGCCACTGCCGACAACAGTCTCTGCTCCGTCTTCTTCAATGAAGGCGACCCATTCGTTTTCATGTTCTTCGAGTTGCCTCAGGAAGGCCAA
>QHXG01000081.1 GCA_003222845.1 Acidobacteriota bacterium
CTTGATATCGTCCTTACCCGGAGTCGAACCTGGAGCGATCTTGATGTTCGTGAATTCCAACCTTGTGTGGGCTTCGCGCGCGATGGGAATTATCTCGTTGGCCAACTGTTCCGCCCAGGTGTCAACCGCTCCCGATAGTTTCCAATCCGCAGGCTCCTTGCGTGCCAAGCTTTTCGCTATCTTCGAATCAACAGTGGTCCCAAACGCGTTTTGAACTGTCTGGCCATCCCAATAGGAGTGGAACTTGCCGGCGGATTTCTCTTTGCCTCCAATAAGCGTAAACAACGTAAGCTTATTCCCGCCCTGATCAGCGAAACCAGGATTCGCGGTCGAGGGATCGAACGGATTTCCTTGAGCGTCAAAATACTCCGCGCCGACGTGCAGCGGCTGATGAATGTCACCGAGGTAATGAACGAGCAGAATCAACGCAACCGACTTCGTTATTGCGCGAGGATTGTTCTCAGGCTCGTCGCCCCTCAGCACGCGAATACAGAATGGAATCATGTGGACGATATCGAACGGCGATCTTCCAACTTCGCCAGGCGAGTATTGTTCATTTCCGAACACGGGAACATCGGTATAGTGAAACTCATGGTGCGAGGGTACGCCCGGCGGATTAGGTTGGCCCTGCTGCGGATTTGGATTCGCAGCCACAAAGGCGCGCAGTTGATCCTCAAGCGCCTGATGCCCGGGAAGATGAAAACCGTTTGGGTTCCTGTCCAATCCCTTGATCTCATCCGGCAGCGTTGACACTCTTTGCAACGTCAGTCCATCAAGAAGTTGATCGACCTTCGCTTTGACCGATGTGTTTTTCGCCAGGCGCCGGTCTGCGACGGCGCCTACCAAACCGTGACCGCGCGGTCCATAAGATAATCCGCTCCCCGCAAACAGGATCAGCGCCATGACAATTCCGAGAGTCTTTTTCATGTAAGGTTCCTCCTAGCAAAGTGAAAATTATTGGTTCAGGAAGTCTCCCTTTCGGGAATGTAGAAAATTACGAACGTCACAGCGTTTTGGTCAACCTTCGTCGGATTGAACCGCAAAGAACACCGCTAACCTTGAAACGTTGCGCAGAGCTTATACTTATAACGTAATTACGTCAATCGTTTTACGAGCGGCCGGTGGCTAAATTAACGAAAGGAATATCCCCTTAGCGCCGGTAAGGATTCCAGGGCCTGGCGTATTGAAGCATTCGAAAAACTCAGAGGTCGCTGGCTTGACGGGTCAGAGGTGGGACTCGTATCATGTACCGTTTCGTCTATACGACTAACTGGCAACAATACTAAGGTGAGAACGAAATGAAACCCGGAATTCATCCTGAATATCAAGAAATCACTGTGACTTGCGCTTGCGGCGAGACTTTTAAGACGCGCTCGACGCGCAAAGGGGATTTGCACGTTGAGATTTGTTCGGCTTGCCATCCGTTTTTTACGGGCAAGCAGAAATTGGTTGACACGGCGGGTCGCGTGGATCGTTTCAATCGGCGTTATGGCAAGAAGGCGACTACCGAAGCGGCGTCCACGCCGTGACTCTGCATCGAAGCTCAGGCGCAATGCGAAGACATTAGCAATCATTGAGACGAAACGTGCCGGCGTTATTCGACGCTGTCCGCCCATGCATCGGAAGCAGAGCGGCCAGAATCAAATCGCCGGCATTATTGTGAGAACTTATTGACTGCGAGTGGGTAATGGATCGGAGAGAGCGAGAATGAGCACGAACGAAAGAGATTTGATAGTAGGCGGCCAGGCGGTTATCGAAGGTGTAATGATGCGCACGCCGAACGCTTACGCTATCGCAGTGCGCAAAGCCGACGGGACCATCGTTAATACGGCCGCGGCTCTTCCTAAATGGAGCGATAAGTATCCGATCTTGAAGCTGCCCTTGCTGCGCGGCAGCGCTGTGCTAATTCAATCGATGGGCCTCGGCATCAAGGCCCTCAATTACTCCGCGAGCGAAGCGTTCGCGGAAGCTGAAGAAGCAAAGGCGGCAGAAATCGAGGTTGCTTTGACGCCGGCAGTGATCGAGGGCGAAGGCGATTTCGCGGGCTTAACTGGCGCGGTGCCCGGTCTGTTCCCCATCCCTACCAGGAAGACTGCTGCTGCGGCCAGCTCAATCGTCTTTGCTCTGATTTTCAACGTGCTGCTCTTTGTGGCCGCGCCGTTGCTTTTGACGAACGCTTTGTTCGTTGCGGCGGGATGGACGCCGCAGGCAGCCGTCAGAACCGCAAGCGGCAGCGACCGATTAGCCTCTGACAAAGACGCAGGCGCAGCAGAGCGGACTCATGCCCTTCAAACATGGTACGCCCGCACGTGGGACTCCGCTCGAAGCTACCTTCATCCGGTGCGACCGTCTGTCGGATTCAATTTGATCGACGGACTGATTCGCATGACATTCTTTCTGATCATGATTTTCAGTTTTTCTTTGCTGAAGGACATTCGGCGTGTGTTTGAATACCACGGCGCGGAGCACAAGACGGTTTTCACTTGGGAGAAAGGGTTGGCGCTGACCGTCGATAATGCGCGCCCGCAACCGCGGCAGCATCCGCGGTGTGGCACCAGCTTTCTGATGGTGGTAATGCTGGTTTCGATTTTGCTCTTTTCAGTAATCAAGTTCGATTCGTTGCTTTTCAATTTTCTGGTGCGCATCGCTTTGATACCCGTGGTGGCGGGCATCTCGTACGAAATCATTCGCTTGTCCGCAAAGAAGGAAAGTGGCGCCTTCTTCAAATTGATTACCCGGCCTGGCGTCTGGCTCCAGAACATCACTACGAAAGAGCCTGACGATTCGCAATTGGAAGTCGCGCTCGAGGCATTGAAAGAAAGTTTAAAGTTGGAGCCAAAGCCCACGGAAGCACAATTGGCACCGTTGTCGTAAAAGGGCGGAAGCTCACCGCTTAGGAAGCAAGCTAAAGCTTGAACTCTGAACACTCGCAATCACGGTTCAGAGTTCAACCTTCAGGTTGCATGACTGAGAATCGATGAGCTCAAGTGGTCGAAACGTCTAAGAACCGGAATCAAATGTTCGACAAGCTCGCCCAAATCGAAACGCGTTACGAAGAATTAACGCAAGAACTCTCTTCGTCAGAACTGCTGTCGAATCCTGCCGCCTACGCCAAGGCTGCAAAGCAGCATCGCAGCCTTGGTGACATTGTCGAGAAATATCGCAGATTGAAGGATATCGAAGCTCAACTTTCTGGCGCGTTCGACCTGCAACAAAACGGCGAAGACGAAGAGATGCGCGAACTTGCGCGCGTGGAAATCGAAACGTTGCAGGCACGACGTGAACAAACCGAAAATGATCTGAAGCTGCTCCTGGTTCCCAGCGACCCGAACGATGAGAAGAACGTGATTCTGGAAATTCGCGCCGGCACCGGCGGTGATGAAGCATCGCTGTTCGCGGCTGATATTCTGCGCATGTACGCGCGTTATGCCGAGCGACAGCGTTGGAAGATGGAAATTCTCGACGCGTCGGAATCAGGCATTGGCGGCATCAAGGAAGCGGTCGCGCTGATCGAAGGCGACAAAGTTTATTCGAAACTGAAGCATGAATCCGGCGTGCATCGCGTACAGCGCGTTCCCCAAACTGAAGCCAGCGGACGAATTCATACTTCGGCGATTACCGTCGCGATCTTGCCGGAAGCCGAAGAAGTCGACGTCAAGATCGATCCAAAGGACTTGCGCATCGATACGTTCTGTTCTTCGGGCCCGGGCGGGCAGTCGGTGAATACGACTTACTCAGCAGTGCGCATCACACACCTGCCCACCAATGTCGTCGTTTCGATGCAGGACGAAAAGTCGCAAATCAAGAACCGCGAAAAAGCCATGCGCGTCCTGCGTGCTCGACTACAGGAAATCGAAGAGCAAAAGCAGCACGCAGCCATCGCGAGTGATCGACGTTCAATGGTCGGCAGTGGCGATCGCTCAGAAAAGATTCGCACTTACAACTTCAAAGAAAACCGCGTCACCGATCATCGCATCGGCCTCACGATTCATCAACTCGATCAGGTAATGGATGGATCGCTCGATCCATTCATCAACGCACTAACGACTCACTATCAAGCTGAAAAACTGAAGGAAGAAGCCGTAGCAGCTTAGGAAGAATAATCACGCCAGTCCTGATCTTCTGAATTATGCAGGCAGGCGCGATCCGTGAGCCCGCGTCCCCTCAACGTCGGCGGTGAGAACTCTAGCTTGCCGCCTCGTCAAGACCATGATCAGAATGAGTGTGATCGAATAAGCGGCAAGACCAACGAGCGAGCCTGCCGAAAAGCCGTAGGTCATTGAAATCACCATCGCCAACGATGCGCCAAAAACCGAGGAGCCTCCGTTCACCGCCCAGGCCCACGACACCAGGTTTCTTGCTTCGCGTGAAGCCAGCCGCATCCCTGTTGGAAACGGGATACCCATCAAAACGCCCAAAGGCGCGAGCAATCCTGCCGCCGTCAGAATTCGTACGGGCGTCCGAGCGCCTAGCGTCGCGTTCAAAACCGGCTGCAACCAGATCGAATAGGCCGCCAGCAGCGCGCACAGCGCCGCCAGCGCGAACGACAACCTAAATGCGCCGTTCCATTTTGCGGATGCCAGACTCCCGATGCTACTCGATATCAATAGTGTGAACAAAACCACCGAGAGCGAATAGACTGGATATCCAAGAAAAAGATTTAGCCGCTGGATCATTACGATCTCAACGCTAATGAAACCGAGACCCAAACCCGAGAAATAAAGCGCCCACGTCAATGATCGCGCGCGGCCGGAGCCCGCATACTGCGGCTTCATTCCGGATCCGCGATAACTGCACACGACCATCGGCACGACCAGAAGCAGGACTGTGCAAAACGCGGAAATGATCAGCGATGCGAGCAGGGTTTCCACCCCGAGCGTCAGACTGCCTTCACCGAGGCGGGACTTTGCGACACCGATCCTGTGCGCCAGCCAGGGCGCCAGCGGCACGCGATCGAAGAAGAAGGGCCGATCGTCGTGGACGGCGGAGATGTCGAACGGATAATTCGCCACAAATCGTTCGTAGCCGGGGCTCAACAGCTCGTGAAACTCGTTGGGACCAATTCCGCGGGAGCGATCGTCGGGCGAATAACTAACCACGAAATTCATTCGATCACACCACGCGCGCAGTCTAGTCAACTCCTCCGCATTAAAGCTTGAGTGCTTGATTAGGATTGTCGACAACGCGCGCTGAGGATCAGGACCGTTCGTGCGAACCACAAAAATATGTTGGGCGGGATCGGTGACGTTTTGGCGCCGCAGCGCTTCGATAGCAAGGGTAACAACGCGAAGCGGCTCGACAGGTGGAGATGGAAACCATCTGGAAAAAGCAATCACGCCGTCGGGAGTCAGATGTTTCAGATGCTCTTCAAAAGCCTCGACCGTGTAAAGATTGTTTTCGGTTAAAGCGTAGGCGCCGGCGGTCGAAGCGGCCCACGTATCAACCAAGCTTGCCTGGATCAGATCATACTGTTCGCTTGCGTTACGCAAGAAGCTGCGGCCTTCGTCGTGCACAATATTCACACCTGGATAGCCGTTGTAGAGCCCCCCGTTGAATGAACGAAATTTCCCCCGCATCAATTCAAGCGTAACCGGATTGATCTCGACGCCCGTAATTGGACCACTGCCAAGCAACAGCGCCGTCAACACGTCACGACCGCCACCGGGCCCGAGAATGAGCACATTGTTGTATCGCCGCATTTGATACGGCGCTGAGGTCACGTCATAACCAAGGAACGAGAGGCGATTCACGTCGCCGGCGAAACCAAGAATGGTAGTCGCGGCGCCGGCGTCATAGCGTAAGTAGAGTTCCGGTATGCGAAAGTTAGGGTCAAGCGTCGTGCTGAGTCCGGCATGGTGAGGCGGACGAGGGGCCCACATGTCTGCCGGTTGGCCAAGCGTTTCGACTTCCACGCGGGAGAACGAATTCCATTTCGTCGCCAACGTCGGCGGTTGTTGTCTTCCCTTGGCCGCAGTGACGTCGAGAAAATTCCATCGCGCGTTGGCGACAATCGCTAACAAGAAAAGCACGAGGGCAAGGCACGACGCGCGGAAGAGAGGCTGCGACTCGTCCTTGGCGAAGACGATCGCGGCTCCTGCTCCGGCAACCGAGCCGATCAGCACGGCAGTTGGTGCTCCCAGCAGGTTCGTAAAAGGAATAAATGCGAGGCAGCCGAACGCTGCGCCAAACAAGTCGAAGAAGTACAAACGGTTCGCTCGTTCGGCTCGATGCGCCATCAAGAGAGCAATGACGAGGCCGCTCAGAAAGAACGGAACGACGCAGACGAGATAAATAAAGGCCAGTCTAATGAGATTGCCACGCGTAGGGTACAAAGACACGGAAACTCGGAGCGCGACGAATACCGCGACGACGGTTGTCAACGCAAAAAAAAGGGAGAGCACGGAGAGTTGGCCCAGCAGCGCCGACTCGCGAAACCGATTGGACCAGAGGTTGGCCGCAAGCCCGCCGGCGGCAAAGCCAAGCATCGCCAGCGACACGACCATGAACGATAAATGGTAGTAAAGCGTCACCGAAAATATTCGCGTGAGCAAAAGTTCGAGGAGCAAGACAGCGAAGCTAACTAGAAAGATGCCCGCATCCAGTCGCGTCGGTTTGTTAAAGCGCATCCGGTCTACTTTGAGAGCGTCTTAATTCTACATCTCTACCCCATTATTCGGTCAGCTCTTCCGCGTTCGAGTCTCGCACCTTCGCGATTCGTGTCATTGACGTGTAGCTTTTTTCAGCGATGCCTGATGCAATCAAATCGGCCGTCTTTTCCAGGCGCGCCCACCCCAATCGGCAAGCCGATAAGCCTGGCAGTATAAGCGCGACCAGACGCAGCTCAAAACTGGCGGATTCCTGGTAGGAACGGCTGGAAAACTTTGTTTCCCGCTGAGACTCGGAGAGGCGTTTTTTTTCTTAGGTCGCTCGACGGTTGGCGCGATTCGTGTCATGCTAGCGATCCCCCTTCTTATTCTTGCGGTTTGATTTTGATTCGCATCGCAAACGCTAGCGTCGTTTTCCCTCGCTAATTCTCAAGTTTTTCTCAACCCCTGCCGGATAGGATGATGCACGCATAAACGGATAGAAGTTGTCGCATACCAACAGTACCTAAACAAGTCCTGGAAACCCGCGCACAAGGCTTAGCTAAATCGCCGCGGTCTAAGGAGAGGTATCATGTCCCGAAATATTCGCGCCGGATCAAACCTGATAACGCTTAGAACAATGTTCACATTAACCTTTGTGGGCTGTCTCGCGTTAGCTCTGATTGTCGCTGGGATTAGGAGTTCGGCCTCTACTCCCTCAAGCGGGACACTCACCGATGTGAGCGGTCCATTGAATTACACGGCTGGGCCATTCAACGTGGCCAATCCCACTCCCGTGATTGAGGTTGATCGCGGCCCGGAATGCAATAATCCCTCTCAGCCTTGCGACGATTACGCGCTGACGGTGACTCTGCCCGCGGGTTACCACGCCGCGCATCCAAACGCGTCGGTCAAGATCACAATGGGCTGGACCGATACCGGCACCGGCAACTCAGATTATGACCTCTACATTTACAAGAATCCCCGCGCCGATTGCAGCCCCAACAATTGCACCGTCACAGATGGTTCACAGGCGGCCGATTACCAATCGGCTGGCGGCTCTAATCCTGAGGTCGCGAGCATCAGTCCGCTGGCCGATGGGAGCCAGAAGTATACCGTGGTCGCGGTGCCGTACACGCCCACTCAGGAAACCATCCAAGTGAAAATTGAATTGCTGCCAGGTTCCGGTGGCGTAAGCGCGGGGAATTTCGGCGGAGCTGATCCGACCATACCCGGCAATCCGCGTTACCAAATCTTTGCCGCGCCCACGGGTTCTTCCGCCCAAAGCAGCCAGGGCGAATTTAACATCGGCTTCAACCCGCTGACGCACCACATTTTCACCATGAATATCGGGCCCATTTGGCGACTGACTCCGGGAGAAGTTCAAACACCAGCCAAGCCGGAATGCTGCGAGGCGCTGTGGGAAGATAAATCCAATGTTTCGACGAACACTGGCTTGGACCCGATCCTTTGGACCGATCAGAAAACCGGCCGCACCTTTGCGTCGAATTCGACGGCCGGCGCTAATGTGGCTTACGGATTCACTGACAGCACAACGCCTGGTTTGAATGACGGCGACAACTGGTTGCCGGCAAGTGCTTCTCCACCGAATGGTGGCGCCGATCACGAGACGATTGGCTCGGGGCCTTATCCGGCTGCGCTCAGCGCTCTCGGGAACGCGACTAATCAAGGAGAGGCCGTTTACTATTGCTCCCAGGACATCGTTGGACCCGCCGCCTGTCAGCGCAGCGATAACTTGGGAGTGAGCTACACAACCGTGGGAACGCCACCCTACGATGGTAGCACGCCTCCCGGATGCGGAGGCCTGCATGGACATCTCCATGTCGCACCGAATGGCACAGTTTGGCTTCCGGTCAATCAGTGCGGTGGCAAACAGGGCGGCGCCTTCAGCACGACTGCGGCCACCACATGGACCCAATTCACCGTCCCGGGTTCGATTTCTCAGCAACAAGGCGCCGATCCATCCATCGCCATCGACACCGACAGCACAATTTATTACTCCTATGTGAATAATGAACCCGTCGCGACCGGCAACCCGCCAGAAGGGCACGCCCGCGTGCAGGTAGGACATCTGAACACGACGACGGGAGTTATCACTTGGACTAATAACTTCGATCTCGGCGCAACCCACGGCATCGTGAATGCCGCGCACATCGAAGCCGTTGGTGGCAGCTCAGGTCGCGCGGCGGTTGGTTTCCTTGGCACTAACATCGCTGGTGACTATCAGGCGTCAAGTTTTCCGGGCAAATGGTATGCGTTCATCGCCACCACTTACGATGGAGGCGCAACGTGGACGACGGTCAACGCCACCCCTAATGATCCCGTTCAAAGCATGACCGGCATTTGGCAGCAGGGTGGCAGCCACGATGATCGCAACCTACTCGACTTTAATGAGATCACGGTGGACAACAAAGGCCACGTGCTCTATGGCTACAGCGACGGTTGCGTCACGGAGGGTTGTATCGCCGGCACGGCGCCTAATGATTTCACAGCCGACATGCGCGTCGCGCGTCAATCCGGCGGCAAGACTATTTTCGCCAGCTTCGATGTAAACGTAAATGAACCGGCAACGGCGAAACCCCCTTGCCTTTCCGGCACGCGCGATCCGGCTGCTTCGCACCTGACTTGGAAGGCGCCGGATAACGGCGGCTCTAATATCACCGGTTATCAGATCTTACGTGGAACGACGGCAGGCAGCGAGACGGTAATCGTCAACAACACCGGCAGTGCCAAGACAACCTACAACGATACGACGGCTAATCCTGCCGTGGCGCATTACTTCTATGTTGTCAAAGCGATCAATGGAATTGGCACCGGAACTCAGAGCAATGAAATAGACCTGACCGTCACGGCTCTTCCGCCCGTGGAAAATCTTTGCACGGCGCCGGGACTGACCAAGCTCACTGACCCTTCGGGCGACACGAGCGCCGCTCTGGGTGTGATAAGCACTCCAGCCCCGCCGGGATCGGACTTGCTCAAGTTCCAGATCGCACAACCTAATCAATCGGACGGTGTGCCGAGGTTGGTCTTTACCATTACGACCGACAACGGTCAGTCTCCGCAACCCACAGGCTCGGCGTGGTATGTCGCAATGAAGTTGGTCAATGGCGCAACCACGACTTACAAGGGTGTGCACATGGCTTGGAATCCCACATCGCCGGCGACGCCCACGTTCGAGTCCTATACGCCTGGCCCCAATAACAGCGGGGGCGTCGACGGCCGCTTTGTGATTCCAGGCTCCACGAAGCCTGCCGAGGCGAGCAGCAGTTACGCGTCTCCATTCAACAAGGTCGTCATCGTAGTCAATGCAAGCGATCTTGGCTTGAGTCCCGGTGATACGATTAGTGGCTTCGTTTCCGGCGTATCGCAGTCAACTGATCCTGGCAACAACGTTGGGGCAGGCGCGACCGCGTTGTACGATCAAATGCCAGACAGCTTGGCCTTCACGGGTACTTACAACGTGATCGATAACAACACTACTTGTCCTGCGACTCCGGCGGCGACGCCGACGCCAACTCCGACCCCGACAACCACGCCGACGCCGACGCCGACTCCGACACCCACTCCGACGCCGACGCCGACGCCGATATCTACGCCAACGCCGACACCTACACCGACACCTACACCGACACCTACACCGACACCTACACCGACACCCCCACGCCGACGTCGACGCCAACTCCAATTCCGACGCCCACGCCAACGCCGAGTGCAACAGCTACGCCGACGCCTACGCCGACGCCTACGCCAACTCCGACGCCAACGCCGCAGACGACAGTGCAATTCAACTCGCCCTCATATCTGGTTACTGAGGGCTGTGTGCAAACTTTGATCACCGTCAACCGAAGTGGTTCCATCGGCAGCGTGAGCACGGTTGATTATTCTGTAGACAACGCGACCGCCACCCAGCGCGGCGACTTTACTTTTGGCCGTGGCACCATCGTCTTTAATGCGAATGAAAGCAGCAAGACGTTCCCAGCGCTGATCAGTGAGGACGCTTATGCGGAAGGAACAGAAACGGCGACGCTGACTCTGAGTAATGCAGTCGGTGCAACCATCGGCTCGCCCGGCATCGCCACGCTCCAAATCAACGACAACGAGACTGTGGACGGTTCAGCCAATCCGATTGACGACGCTCCGATTTACGTTTGTCAGCATTACCACGACTTTCTTAATCGTCAGTCGGATTCAGATGGCCAGGCGTTCTGGACTAATCAGATAACCTCGTGCGGATCGAATGCGAGCTGTCTGGATGAAAAGCGCAACAATGTCTCGGCGGCTTTCTTCCTCTCGGTTGAATTTCAGCAGACTGGCTACTTCGCGTTCCGCTTCTACCGCGCATCCTTCCGCGATACCACGCAACGACCGCTCGCTCTGCCTAGATATCAGGAATTCCTGCGCGACACTCAGGCCCTGGGCCGGAACGTGGTTGTCGGTCAGCAAAATTGGGAGTTCGTCCTCGAACAGAACAAGCAGGGTTTCGCGTTGGATTGGGTCGCTCGGACCGAGTTCATTGCCGAGTATCCGACGACGATGACGCGCGATCAATTCATCGATCAGGCGTTCGCGCGCTCCGCAGCGACACCGACCCAACAGGAACTCACGCTGGCCCGTGGTGCTTATGACAGCGGTGGTAGCCTGAAAGAAAAACGGGCGCAGGGGTTCCGCAAGGTGTGCGACTCGCCTTCCGTTTTCAATGCGCAATACAACCCGGCGTTCGTGCTGATGCAATACTTCGGTTATTTGCGGCGAAATCCTGACAACGCGCCTGACAACAACTACAGCGGCTACAATTTCTGGCTCAACAAAATGAACCAGTTTAGTCAGCCGGGCGAGGATGTCACTAATGAGTCCGTAGCATTGAGTCGAGTGAAACGCGCGGAAATGGTTAAGGCATTCCTGGTTTCAGCGGAATATCGCGAACGCTTCCAGGGCGGATCGAATCGCGGTAATCAGCAAGGTTCAATCGCGATGGCCGATCCGGGGCGGAATTTGAGGGACGCGATTGCCAGGACGCTTTGGTTCGCCTTGAATTCGCCACTGGTCAAAACATTCATGACAGGATGATGCGCGGGAGCAGATCTCCCACGCTGCCCTTCGCTCTTCGCTCTTCGCCCTTTGCTCTTTGCCCTTTGCTCTCCGCTCCTTTACCCTTCGCGTCGGTGCCTTTAATCGCTGTCATTCCTCAACCGAACGCTTCAGTAGAGTTGCGCGAAGTTCCGAGTCCTGCGCTTGAAGAAAACTCTGCCTTGTTTGAGGTCGAACTCTCGGAAGTGTGCGGCACCGATGTTTACCTTCAACGCGGACTTTTGGAAGGCGTTCCCTACCCACTGATTCCTGGTCATGTGTCGGTTGGCCGCTTGAGCAAGATT
>QHXG01000812.1:0-1824 GCA_003222845.1 Acidobacteriota bacterium
TGAGGAAACCGCGCAAGTCCTGGAGGTTTCACCGGGGACAGTCATGCGCGATTGGACGCTCGCCAAAGCCTGGCTGCGCAAGGTAATCACTAGCTAAAATCCGTGAGCAGTTAGAGGTTTCTAAGATAATTCTCGCGTGTAGATCTGAAAGTCTATGACGCCCGAACGTTGGCAACAAATCGATCGAATCTTTCACGCCGTGCTTCAGCGCGACCCGAGCCAGCGCTCTGCCTTCGTTGCTGAAAGTTGTGCGGGCGACCCGGCGCTGCAAAAAGAGATTGAAGATTTGCTTGCGTCTCATGAGGAATCGGATAGCTTTATCGAGACGCCGGCATCTGACGTGGCGGCGGAATTACTCGCCGAAGGTCAGGCCGGGTTGGTTGTGGGGCAAGCGGTTGGCCCATACACTGTTGTCGACTTGTTAGGTGCTGGTGGCATGGGCCAGGTTTATCTGGGCACGGATACCAGGTTGGGCCGGCGAGTCGCTCTAAAAATTCTACCCAAACAATTCACCATCAATCCCGAACGCGTGCGCCGCTTTGAACAAGAAGCGCGCGCGGCATCAGCGCTTAATCATCCCAACATCGTCACCATTCATGAGATTGGTCGCTTTAACAGTACTCAGTTCATCGTCACCGAATTCGTTGATGGCCAGACGCTGCGCACGTTGATGAATGAAAAGCCATTCACGCTGAAAGAAGCGCTGAATGTGGCCACTCAGATTGCCGGCGCGCTCTCCGCAGCACACGCCGCCGGAATCGTGCATCGCGACATCAAGCCGGAGAACATCATGCTGCGCGCCGACGGCTACGTGAAGATCCTCGATTTTGGTCTCGCCAAGCTAACGGAGCTACCCACCACGGATTCCGAGTTGGAGAAATCTACCTTGCTCCAGTCGAATCCTGGACTCGTGATGGGCACGGTTCAGTACATGTCGCCAGAACAGGCGCGGGGGAAAAAGGTAGATGCACGCACAGACATTTGGTCTTTGGGAATCGTTCTTTATGAATTGGTCTCGGGTCGCGTGCCTTTCACTGGTGAGACGCCCAGTCATGTGATGGTTTCGTTAATGGAGAATGAGCTGCCATCTCTGACAGGTCATGCGACGGTGCCAGCCGAGTTAGAACGCATCATCACTAAGGCGCTGCGCAAAGACAAGAAGGAGCGATATCAGACGGCGAAGGAACTGGCGCACGATTTGAAAAACCTCAAGCAGGAGTTGCAAATCGAAGCTCGCTTGAAGCGAACGCCCGAAGCTGACGCGGCGAGCAAAGAAAGAACGACGAGCAGCGACGCACAAAAGCCGGTTGGCTCTGCGCGTCCGGCTGCGGCGCGTACCGTGGATATGGGCGTTGCCCATCCTACTTCGAGCGCGGAGTATTTAGTCAACGAGATTAAGCGGCACAAAACTGGCGCCGTGTTCGCCTCTTTGGTGACGATAATCCTTGCTGTAATGGCAGTCGCGTATTTCTCTTACTTTCGCGGAGTAGGCAGTGGCGAGACAATAGACTCAGTCGCGGTCTTGCCATTCGTGAACGTCAGCAATGATGCAAACGCGGAATATCTTTCAGACGGACTCAGTGACAACATCATCGACAGCCTTTCACACTTGCCGAATCTCAAGAAAGTCATCGCGCTTAGTTCGGTCTTGCGTTACAAGGGCAAGCAGACAGACCCGCAAGCGGTCGGGCACGAGTTGAACGTGCGGGCCGTGCTCACGGGAAGGCTCACGCAACGCGGCGATGATCTTTTGATCAGCACAGAGTTAGTTGACGTGAAGGACAACAGGCGGCTTTGGGGCGGACAGTACAACCGGAAGTTGGG
>QHXG01000812.1:1853-2991 GCA_003222845.1 Acidobacteriota bacterium
AGATCACGGACAGGCTGCGCCTGAAGTTGACCGGCGACCAAAAGCAACGGTTGGCGAAGCGCGAAACAGATAACCCGGAAGCTTATCAGCTTTACCTGAAAGGCCGCTTCCTCAGGCGCAACCGCGTGAGTAATCAAGAGGCCATCTCTTACCTCGAACAGGCGATCAAGCTGGATCCGAATTTTGCGGCGGCCTACGCGCAGATAGCATACGCCTATATAAGTATGACATTCAGCGGTCAGGTGTCGCCACAAGAGGGACGGGCAAAGCGGGAGGCGGCGGTCAAAAGAGGGTTGGAAATAGACGACACGAACGGCGACCTTCATATGAATCTAGGGGGTCTGAAACACTTGGCTCAGGACTTTCCCGGCGCCGAGAGAGAGACGCAGCGTGCATTAGAACTTGATCCGAACTCGGCGGATATTCATGCATTTTACGCCAGAGGTCTCTGGGGCCGGAGGCGAATCGATGAAGCCATCTTACACATGAGACGGGCGCAGGAGCTTGATCCGCTTTCGCCCGCCCTGATCACCGACCTTGGAAAGATCCTCTATTCCGCAGGGCAACGCGAGCAGGCGTTTGAACAATATCGCAAGGCGTTAGAGTTGAATCCAAATTACGCCGGAGCGCATCATCACCTCTTAAATTATTACCTGGCACAGGGAAAGTATGACGAGGCGATCACAGAAGCAACCAAGATGGCGCGCAGTTCAGGCGCAGAACAGCGCGGTTCAGGCGAAGAAAGAATGGTATCTTTTTACCTCGGATACATTTATGGAGTGGCGGGAAGAAGAGCCGAAGCGCAGCAGATCCTCCACGAGTTGGAGGAGCTATCAAGGCAACGCCATGTTAACCCGTGGGCCTTTGCATTGATCTATACAGGTCTGGGCGATAAAGACCGAGCGTTTGAATATCTGCAAAAGCAAATTGACGAAAACCCGGTTTCTTTGGAATTTCTGCAAGTTCTTCCAGAATGGGACAGCCTGCGTTCAGATCCCAGGTACGTAGACTTGCTCCGCAAGATGAAGTTCGTGGAGTGAGTTGTGCGATAAACTAGTTTGTCGTTTCTCATGTTTCTCATTCTCATCCGGTTTTAACCGGGTGAGCGTGCGTGCGCAGGTAATTCCCTCCAACCGTT
>QHXG01000813.1:0-233 GCA_003222845.1 Acidobacteriota bacterium
TGACCCGGAGTGATTCCTATCACGCGTTTGAAGGTCCTGGAAAAGTGACTCTGATCGCAAAAGCCGCTTCGTGACGCGATCTGGGCGAGCTGACAATCAGTCGTAGATATTTCGCGACAGGCGAACTCGACGCGAAGCTTACGGATGTATTCTCCGATCGTACATTGATGATGTCGACGAAATATGCGAGCGAGATGAACTGGGTGAGTGCCCACGGATCTCGCAATGCCGTC
>QHXG01000813.1:302-1998 GCA_003222845.1 Acidobacteriota bacterium
TGCGCCCAGACGGCTTTACATGTTGACGGGACAACTCGGCCATCACCTCCAGCGCCAACCCCTCAATTGCGAGTGAGGAAGCCTCATCCCCTATTTGGAATTCTCGGTATTGTTGCAAGCCAGACCGACAAGCCGCCGTGAAATGCCGCAGAGTGATCTAACGACACTTGATGTTCGCGGACGCGTTCCTGCCATCCGGTCTCAACTTCAACTATCAAGCAGTGCACTTCCCACTCACGGAAACGCTGAGCATGCCTTTCACCTGCGGGACGAGTGATTAAAGACAAGGGCCTGACTTCACGGCGTTTTCTATCATAGACTTCAGCAAAGATACCTTTTCGAACGAGACACAGTTGCGGGAGATCGTGCGAATGTTCAGGAGTCTGATAGCCTGCGGGATATACGACCTCCGCCAATCTCAACCCAGCCACTTCGCGAGTTTTCAAATTTCTTCCGTACAATTTTCCGGGAGGAAGTTTCATTTGCTTTTTCTAACCCTCCCCTCGGAAACAATTTCAAAGTCGCCTATCAAGAAACTTTGGAAGAAGATTCGAGTCAGCCTTGGTGCATTTGGTTGTCCTTCTGATAAGAGAGCGATAATAACAGTTCAGGGCAAAGAATTCAGCGAGGCGCATAACGTCAGAGTTGACGCGGCGGCGCGAATCAAAGCATCCTGCGCCGCATCGAGCAAGTTGAGAAACACGCTACCGCCGCTCGCGTCCAACGATTTGATTGCGTTCCTCATCGTCAATGCGAATTTAGATTGGCGTCCGATACCGTTACCTTAACGTTCCCAACCATGACAGAACAGCAATTGCCAAAAATGCGGCCCAGGCAAGGTGACGCCTCAGATGAATCAGGCGCAAGCCCGGAGTTAGAAATACGAGTACCGTATAAGCAGCGAAGGTCAGCGAAATTATTCTTGCTACAACCAGGGAAGTGTGACTGAGAGGTAAGGATGAGAGAAAAACAAGCGTGGTTGCAGTCCCCCACATCGCGATTGTCGCAAAATGCCAACAGACCCGCAGAGCCACCTTTTTTAGACCGACACTTCCCGATAAGGCACTGATCAAATGTTCGCTTCGTAATATCGGACTGACGAGGTATTTCTCGCCCATATAGGAGTGTACTATTCCCAGAATGAAAGCGATCAACGCGGCGAAGACAAAGTATGCATTCATTTCACGTTCTCAGGGCGTAGGTCAACAGCAATCTAACGGTTGAGTTCAGGTGGCCGCGGGGGCTACACGCAACCTTCGCCGGACCACGTTAGTTGAGAGAGACGGCTACCCGCGGCTCACCTGCAACGAATTGTTGACAGCGCCTAGCGGTAGAACTGTTCATGATGAATATCTGGTCGATCCACTGCACAACAAGTCACCGTTTTCAATTTCAAGCTTCGACTTTTGATAAATGTGTTTCTTGCTTTTATTCCGATTGAAAAATCTCCCTGCACTTTATTTTCTGCGTCACTCGACAATCTGACTGCGGTTCCGAAACGCTGTTTGGATTCGACAAATTCACCCTGACATGAAAGCTGTCCGAGGAATTGAAACTTCAGGTTCACGACAGATTTTGGCGCAACATCAAAGAGAACGTATTTATTTAGATAGGTCTCTATCAACAAATAGCTGATTCGCTTCGATGATTCATTTGTGATTTGCAGACTATTTGATTGGGTCTCGTCTACTTTTCG
>QHXG01000813.1:2257-3982 GCA_003222845.1 Acidobacteriota bacterium
AATGCTCCCAAGCAGATGAGGATGAGTTTTCTATTCATGACCTGGATACACGGCGAAAGCTGTCTAACGGTTGAGTTGACGCGGCGGCGCGAATCAAAGCATCCTTCGCCGCATCGAGCAAGTTGCGAGAAGCGCTACCGCCGCTCGCGTCCAACGGTTCGATGGCGGCGCAGAGAATATTGCCTAATGCTACCGGATGACTTTGCAATCATTTGATTTTCTTTGCTTCTAATTCGCGGCCGTTCTGATTAAGAACTAAGCCTGTTACCTGCCCATTATTATCTTTCGCAAATCTAAGCTGTGCATTCACGCCAGGTACGAAGAACTCTGTTTCCGATGACGGTGTTAATTCGATTTTCGGTTGTCCCGGCACTATGGCCATCAATTTACCGGCTTCGTTCGTGATCGTGACAATAACGGTTGGCGCGAGTACGAGCGCATATTGTCCAGCATATAAATCATAAATGCGCGGGTCAACTTGGACGGCGCGACGCTCCTGCGGAAGTTCATACTTTTCCCGGAACATAATCGCCCCTAAGTCACGTGCAATCGTCTCGACAGGCATATTATCGAAGTTGCTCAAGACGATTACAGTCGCGTGTTCTTCAGGGAAGCGCGCGAGGAAAGCAGTGAAACCGTTGATTTCACCCGCATGAACCTGCGCCCGCCGTCCTGCCGCCTGCACTGTTAACCAGCCGTAACCATACTTGCCCGTCAGAGACTTGACGGAAGCATCAACTGACGAGTTGAGCGCGGCTTCAAACGATTTTCGCGAAACCAGCCGCTCAGCATAGAGAGCCGCGTCCCAGCGCAACAAGTCCTCTGCCGTCGAATAAAGACCACCCGCGGCAAACGGTCTGCTCATGTCGAGGTAAGCGGCATTTATGATTTTACCGCCCACTTCCAGCGAGTAACCGGCGGCGCGATTTGGCAGCACCTGATTAGGATCATCATAACCAGTATCTAACATGCCGAGCGGCTTAAAGATATTCTCTTGCAAGAATGCTTCGTAAGTTTTGCCCGATGCGCGCTCAATGATGCAACCCGCGAGGTAGTAGCCGGAATTGCTATAGCTGAACTTTGCGCCTGGCGTGAAATCAAGCGGGTTGGTCTTAAGAGCTTCGATGACGGTGACGACGGGTAATGGCAGGGCGCGTTGTTGAAACTCGCGCAGCCTCAAGTATTCATGGATGCCGGAGGTGTGCGTCATTAGTTGCTGAATTGTAATTTCCTGCCATAGTTGCGGGCATTGAGGAATGTATTTGCAAATGGAATCGGTCACGCTCAGTTTGCCGCGCTCCTGCAATATCAAAACACTCATCGCGGTAAACTGCTTGGTCATCGAGCCGATACGGAACTTGGTCTTTGGCGTGTTCGCTACATTAAGTTCAAAGTTCGCCATGCCATAACCACGATTGACGACGGGGCGGCCGTCGCGTGCTAATAGAATTGTTCCGCTAAAACGATGTACCCGCACCGCGGCATTCATGTACTCGTCAACTTTTGGCGCAATATCTTGAGCATGGATGCCAGGACTAAAGCCGCTGGCGATGACGAACGACAAGCCAAGTAGCAGGGTGGGAACAATTTTGTTTTTTGAAGCACTCATCTCAAACTCCTCGCAAAGTACATTTACACGCGCCGCTTAGCTGTCCATTGACGATCAACCGTTAGCACGCGCATCTTTCCCGTCATAATGTCCCCGTTAAGAACAGCAGGAAACTC
>QHXG01000082.1 GCA_003222845.1 Acidobacteriota bacterium
TCAGAGGCATCTCAGGCGAGCGCTGTAACCAATTATCTTTTGGATAATCCACGGAAGCGTCGATAACGTGCAGTGTGTAGGCGTGGCGCGAGCGCGGCGAAGTGTTCTCGCGACTTAAGTGCGGCAGGAGAGGATGCAGGACAACTAGAGTTCCCTTCTCAACTTCAAGTGGCTGCAACTTCCCTTCCGGCCATGGCGTGTTGTCGAAGACTTCGAAGCGCGTTCCGCCGCCGTCAGAGCGCACGAAGCGTGATTTCAATCCGAACTTGTGGCCGCCGGGAATGGCCCATAGGCAGCCGTTCTCGATTGTCGCATCCTCGAGCGCGAACCACAGACCGAGCATTCGGAGTGGCTCGGTGTAAAGAAAGGTCGCGTCCTGATGACAGGTTACTTCGCCGCCGATGTTTGGCTGCTTGAAGATGTACATTGATTGAATGAGCAAAGGATCAGCGATGCCCAGGTCCAAAACGAGTTGTTTGATTTCTTCCGTCCGCGAAAATTTGTCAAAGACCGGATCGAGATCATGAAGCGCGTGGCCGATCTTGTTAATTGATCGTTCCTTGCTCTGGCGCAAAGTGCCGTCGGACAGAAAGGCGTTCTCTTCGAAGAAGAATCGAATCTTATCGCCTGATTCGAGGAAATAATCGTCGCTGGTGCGCGTTTGTTCGTGAGTTGAGAAGATCGACACCACGCCTTTTGGATCGAAATTACGGACAAGTTCTTCAGCATGCGCGCGCAGACGGTCGCAATCTTGAGCATCAACAAAGTTCTCAAGTATTACAAAGCCGTCGTGATCATAGGCGGCAATTTGTTCAGCACTTACTGCCACGTGGTGCTCGTTCTCTTACGACGTTCCACAATCAATCAAGAAGCAGCTGACGAATTGCGCCAAAGAAACTCGTCAGACATCTCATTCTCACCTGGTTTCAACCAGGTGGCAGCGCCATGCACATCAGATCCCGGCAACCGTTTCAACGGTTTTTCGTGGGAGTCTCTCGAAAACCGTTGAAACGGTTAATGGAGGGGAGAGATCGCCGCTATCCACCCGGTTGAAACCGGGTGAGAATGATAAGCGAGATTTTACGTTACACGATGACCGCGATAAACTCGCAGCGCTTCAGAGCCACCAAGAACCATGGCCGATCAAATCGAAACCGGCATCGTCGCCGAATCAATCTCTCAACCACCAGCCTTCGGCCGGCTGCTTAGGATCTTCGCGCCTGCGGCTGCCATTCCAATTGAATCGCACGATGCTGACAACGTAGCCCGGAAGTATCGCTACTGGCAAAAGCGCGTCCTGCTGACTTCGATCGTGGGCTACGCGACGTTTTATTTCGTGCGTAAAAACCTCAGCATCGCGATGCCGGTGATGCAGAGCAGTCTTGGGTTCAAGAAGACGCAATTGGGTTTGTTTCTTACTCTCCACGGTTTGCTTTACGGCGTATCGAAGTTTGCGAATGGGTTTCTCGGCGACCGCACGAATGCCAGAGCATTCATGGCCTTCGGTCTGGGCGCGTCGGCATTGATGAATGTGCTCTTCGGTTTCAATTCGGCAGTCGTGGTCATGGGTTTGATTTGGATGGCGAACGGCTGGTTTCAGGGCATGGGCTTCCCACCGTGCGCGCGTCTATTGGCCCATTGGTTTCCTCCGAAGAAATTGGCGAGCCGCATGTCGATTTGGAATATCTCGCATTCGATTGGCGGCGGATTGATTGTCATTCTTTGTGGATATCTCGTGGTAATTAGTTGGCGACTCGCTTTCTTTGTCCCGGCGGCGATTGCCTTCGCTTGCGTCATCTTTATTTGGTTTACCCTCCCTGACACGCCGCCTTCGGTTGGACTGCCGGAAGTCGAAGGCACCGAACGTCACTCTGAGAAGCATGAATCAGGCGCTGACTTCAGGAAATTTGTAGTTAAGCAAGTATTTCTAAACAAATACATCTGGATCGTTTCGTTGGCAAACTTCTTTGTCTACATCATCCGTTATGCGGTTCTCGATTGGGGCCCTACGCTGCTCATTGAATCGAAGCACGTGGTAATCACGCATGCCGGATGGATGGTGGCGGCCTTCGAATTCTGCGGCGCGCTGGGCGCGATGTTTGGCGGTTGGTTCACCGATCGATTTCTCGGCGGACGCGCAGTGCGTGCTTGCGTCGTCTACATGGCAATGGCCGGAGTATCGCTGTTCGCATTCTGGAAGCTTCCGTTGCAATCTGAATTGATGACCACCGGATTGCTGGGCGCGGCAGGCTTCTTCGTTTACGGTCCGCAGTGTTTGCTGGCGGTGACGGCGGCCAATCTGGCGACCAAGCGGGCGGCGGCCACGGCGATTGGATTAACCAGCATCTTCGGCTATGCGAGCACAGTGCTTTCCGGTTGGGGATTGGGTGCGCTGGTGCAGAGATACGGCTGGGACGCAGGCTTCTTCGGATTAATCCTGACTGCAATCATCGGAACGCTGCTCTTCATCGCCGCCTGGCCGGCTAAGGCGCATGGTTATGAAAGTTGAGCGACTGCTATTTGCCAGCCATAGACCGTTTGAAATTGTGTAAGTGTAAGTGAAAATCAAAATTCCACTGACGGCAGTCAGTGGTGGTTTTAAGGACCAGCCTACTAGGGAGAGCAGTCATCTGACCCTTGCTTCTCTCAATTTCGGACTCACCGCGACAGTGAGTCGAAAATTGAGAGAAGCTAACCATAAAAGGGACTAATTTTGCAGGCCGGATCTTGAAGCACTACCGACTGTCGAGACTGTGTGAAAACAAATGGACACCACCGGCTTTAGCCGCGTGGAGATTCAACTTGAACCTAAGTGGATCGCAGAAAGATGATCACAGATACCATTGGCTTCAGCCGCATGGTATCCAAAGAGAGTTCGTGACTGATTATGTTGAAGTTGATGAACCACGCGGCTGAAGCCGGTGGTATCCAATGAATTTTCACACAGTCTCCGTCGTCGGACGGCAGTATCTCAAGACTATCAATTCCAATTACACCAAATGAAATCTTTTCTCGATCCCGGTTGCCTCTAGTCCCATCCTGATGATATAAGAAGCGCGTCTTCCCGTGACCTCGTTAAGGAGTTCCCACAAATTTGAAACCCAAGAGCTCAGTACATCTGGAGGAAATCATGAAAATTCGCATCCGCATACAGTTAATGCTCCTGGCGGCGGCTGTCGTGCTGGCAACATGCCTGTCCGGCCTCGCGCAGCAGCCCGCAGCCACTTCGACTCAATCACTGGCGCTAACAGCGCCGATGCCTGTCGATCCTGAAATCACCATCGGCAAATTCGCGAACGGCATGCGTTATTACATCCGCCGTAACAAGAAACCGGAGAAGCGCGCGGAGCTGAGGCTGGTCGTCAAGGCCGGTTCGGTTTTGGAAGACGATGACCAGCAGGGACTGGCACACTTGGTTGAGCACATGGCCTTCAACGGCACGACGCATTTTCCCAAGAACGACATCATCTCGTTCATGCAATCGTTGGGCATGCGCTTCGGAGCGGACATCAACGCCTATACGAGTTTTGACGAGACGGTTTACATGCTCACGGTCCCGACCGACAAGCCTGAGATGATGGATCGCGCGCTGCTGATCCTCGAAGACTGGGCGCATAACCTTTCCTTCGATCCCACGGAGATCGAGAAAGAACGCGGCGTAGTGATGGAGGAATGGCGGCTGGGACGCGGCGCCGGTATGCGAATGCTGAATAAGATTTTTCCAGTCCTGCTTAACGGCTCGCGTTATGCTGATCGATTGCCGATTGGCAAGCCGGAGATCATCCAGGGCGGCAAGCAGGAAAGATTGAAGCAGTTCTACGCGGATTGGTACCGTCCCGATCTGATGGCTGTGGTTGCCGTCGGTGATTTTGACAAAGCCGCGATCGAAAAGATGATTACAACTCACTTCGCTTCAATTCCGGCAGCTAACAAACCACGGCCGAGAAGCACTTTCGATATTCCCGATCATGCGGGCACCACCTACGCGATCGCCACGGATAAAGAAGCTAACACGACGAGTGTCGAAGTTGACACACTCCTGCCCAGGCGACCGGAGGGACTCGTTGGGGCCTATCGTCAGAAGACCGTCGATCGTTTGTTCTCCGGGATGCTCTCGGCTCGCCTTTCGGAACTTACGCAAAAGCCAGATGCGCCATTCACATTAGGCGGTGCGGGCCGCGGCAATTTCATCGGGCGCACCAAGGATTCTGCTTCACTCTTCGCGCTGGTAAAAGAGGACGGAATCGAGCGCGGTTTGGATGCGTTACTGACCGAAGCCGAACGGGTGGCGCGCTTTGGTTTTACGGCGACCGAGTTGGAACGGCAAAAGCAGGCTGTCCTGAGAAACTATGAGCGACTGGCTCTGGAAAAGGAAAATCGCGAGGCTGGCAGTCGAGCTTCCGAGTACGTTCGAAATTTCCTTCAAGACGAGACTCTGCCCTCTGCCGAAGATGAATACGCCCTACACAAACGTTTTCTGCCTGAAATCACTTTGGACGAGATCAATAAACTTGCCAGGGAGTGGTTTCCCGATCGCAACCGCGTAGTTGTCGTCAATGCGCCTGAAAAGAGTGGGCTGGTCGTTCCCGATCAATCAAAGCTCGCCGCCGTAATCAAGAACGCAACAGCGAAAGATTTGAAGGCTTACGTTGATACAGTTGCCAGTGCGGCGCTCGTCGAATCTCCGCCGACGCCGGGTACTGTCGTCAAGACTTCGGCGAGAGACGCCGTCGGCATCACTGAGTGGGAATTGTCCAACGGCGTCAAAGTTGTCCTGAAGCCAACCACCTTTAGAGAAGATGAGATTTTGTTTCGTGCCTTCAGTCCGGGCGGCAGCTCGCTGGCGAGTGACAAGGATTACATTCCGGCCAGTTCGGCCACGCAGGTCATTACGGCCGGTGGAGTCGGCAAGTTCAATTCAATCGATCTGCGCAAGTTCATGACCGGCAGAGTTGCCTCGGTATCTCCCTTCATTACCGAAGTCGAGGAAGGATTAAATGGGAGTAGCTCTCGCAAAGATTTGGAGACGATGTTCCAACTCATTTACCTCAGGTTCACCGCACCTCGAGCCGACCCGAATGCGTTCAATGCTCAAGCCGCGCAAATGAAAAGTATCTTGGGAAACCAAGTGGCGGTCCCTGAGTTTGCATTCTCCAGCGCGCTCATGGCAGCCCGATACCAAAATCACCCAAGGCGACGATTACCAACGCCAGAAATGATCGACGAATGGAACCTGGACAAGTCGATGGCCTTCTACAAGGACCGATTTGCAGATGCCAGCGATTTCACCTTCGTGTTCGTAGGGAGCTTCGATTCCACGACTATCAAGCCTTTGGTGGAAAAGTATTTGGGGTCGCTTCCGTCAATTCGCCGAAAGGAATCCTGGAAGGATGTCGGAGTTCGGCCGCCGGCGGACGTAGTCGTGAAGAGAGTTGAAAAGGGTGTCGAACCCAAGAGTTTGTCGGCGATTGCTTTCACCGGCCCCTTTGAATTCGATCAAACACATCGCGTAGCGATTCGGGCGATGGCCGAGATTCTGCAAAGACGTCTGCTCGAAACGATTCGCGAGGATTTGGGGGGCACTTACAGCATCAATGCCAATGCGACTTACGAAAAGGTCCCCAGTCCCACTTATTCGATCACGATCAGATTTGGCAGTTCCCCGGACCGCACGGACTCCCTAATCAAACGAGTCTTTCAAGAAATTGAGTTGCTGAAGACCAATGGCCCAACCGATCAACAGGTGAACGACGAGAAGGAAGCACTCCTGCGTGACTTTGAGACCAGCAGCAAGCTGAACAACTTCCTGCTGGCTCAGATATCGGCGAGATACGAGAATGGCGAGGACCCAGCCGGCGTTTGGCGCATTTCAGACTACTATCAGAAGATCGACAAGGCTATGATTCAGGAAGCGGCGAAAACCTATCTCAACACCAATCGCTACGTTGAGGTCATGCTGTTTCCTGAGAAGAAATAAAAGCTTTGAAGCAAAGTCGAACGACCAAACAGAGATCTACTTTCATCGCACTCTGTTCACTGTGAGCAAAATCCACAGTTCCGCCCTTAGGGCGATCCATCATGATCTGATGACCCGCCTATAGGAGTCTGTCGGAAAAATCCCGTAGGGATGCGATGTTTATAGATCCAGTCCGGTGTGCTATAAACATTTCACTGCTACGCGGTTTTTCCGACAGACTCCTATAGGCGAAACTCCCAACGAGGATCTCTCACTTCCTCTTTGGACTTTTCATCCGAGAGCGACAGCAGTACCGGCGTCGCTTGACTGTTCGCTCAGCGAGAGTAAGATTCCCTTAGCACCCCCCTGGCGTTAATCCCCTAAAACTGAAGCTAGTCATCTTAAGGAGGTTCTTGCTGTGCTTCTTAAAAAATGGTTGCTGCTAAGCATGGTTCTTTCATTCGCATCCGCAGTCATTTCCGGACCAGTATTGGCCAGGACTCTCGGTAGTTCATCGCCTGCCACTGACACGGAAAAGCGCCTGGATGCTTCGGCCAGAGTTCTGGGAGAAATAATGGGCACACCTGACAAAGGTATTCCGCAGGATTTGCTCGCCAAGGCCGCTTGCGTCGTGGTGATTCCGGGCGTTAAGAAAGGCGCCTTCATCGTGGGGGCAAAGTACGGCCGAGGTTTCATTGTCTGCCGCAAATCAGGCGGAGGCTGGTCGGCGCCCGCCGGCGTTAAGGTTGAAGGCGGCAGTGTTGGCTTCCAGATCGGCGGATCTGAAACGGACGTTGTCATGCTGGTGATGAATGAAGGTGCTATCCCTAAGCTGCTCTCGAGTAAATTCACCATCGGCGCCGATGCGTCTGCGACCGCTGGTCCTGTGGGCCGCACGGCGTCAGCCGCAACGGATGCTCAGATGCACGCCCAACTGCTGACTTATTCGCGCGCGCGCGGACTGTTCGCCGGCGTTTCGTTGGAGGGTGCGACCCTGAGGCCTGACGATGACGCGAACAAGGATCTATACCCCACGGCAATGTCCAATAAAGATATTGTCATGGGCTCTGTCGCGTCGCCGCCGGCAGCCGCCGGCTTGCTCGCAGAGTTGAATAAATACTCAAGGCGGAGGAGCAGCTAAATAATCGCTCTGCTTCTGTTGTTCCTCAACACCAGAATCGAAGAGACGAATGAGCGGCAAGTGAAAGCCGGCCGCTTCGTTCGCAGTCTGCGCAACTGAACTCAAACTCTCTTTCTTCGATGAACTCTGAAGAGTAAGATCTCACAAGCGCGCCACGTTCATTTACCGTCGGTCAGTTCGATCCAGGTAGTAGTACGCTTTAGAGGAATAGCGTAGGCATCGCGCTCAGTGGTGAGTTGTAGACGAGGCCGATACGTTCCCACGCCAGTCACTTTCGCGGGCTGCTCGACATGCAGACGGGCTTGTGGTGTGTCGGGCGTTTGTGGAGACAGCGCAATCCTGATGGCGTGTGTTCGCGTGTTAACCTCCACGGCCTCGAACCTACCGGCATCGAGCGTCAACCACAAGCCGCGCGACGCGACATAGACGCGCATGCGAAAAGAATCGAGCGGCTGCACGCTGACCCAATCGCCATCTACTTTCACGTTTCCGCCGAACGCCAGCCAGCCGAAGTCGGGATGATTGACGATATTGAAGGCGTGGCCGAAAAAGTTTGGATCATAATCCCCCGGTAACCGTCCGGTTAGATCGATTAAGCGAAACCCTGAGACCCTACACCAGATCATGTCGGAAACTGCTTGTCGAAGTCTCTGTGGCTGCCAATCCAAACCCAAATCCAGGTGTCGTCTGGAAATCTCTGCGCTACGGCCCGGTAGTCCCGCGTCACACGAACGGACCAGAAGCGCGGGTCAGAACGGAGTCGCTCAAGTTGGAGTGATGGATGTGCCGGATTATGTTGGAATTTTCTATAGGCAGCGCGGGCGGCGTTGCGAACTTCCTCGGGGAGCGCCCAATAGAGTTTCCAGAAATCGCCTGGAGGTCACTGGCGCTTATCAAAGTCGCTATCTCTAATTTCAGGAAATTGTCCAGGATGGGCCTTGAACTGGGCCTCTATCCGATCACCGAGAGCTGAGAGGGCGGGTCGAGGGCGTTCGTCATTGATGATGCGCTGCCAAACGATATCTCCTCGCAATTCGGGCAGTATGGAAGGCAAATCTTCCGCCAACCGTTCGCGCTCGCTTGGCGGCAATGCTCTTATGGCCGCTTCGATTTCGGCAACTGTGCTCATGCGGTGAAAGTACTTCGACCACCTGCGCCGCAAAACCGTCGAACAGCGTAAAACGCCACGCGATGGATGACCGAGCGGTTGGCCGCAGCGTCATTGTAGAACGTCAATCCGCAGAATGTCTAAGCACCTGCCTGTGCGCCAAGAAATATGAGATCGCCACATATTTTTCTTCTCCGCGCCCTGAGCGTTGGCTCACAAACATCCATGGAAGATGATCACCACATAACGATGGACACCTATTAAGGCAAGAACATTCCGCCTAGTGGCAGAACACAGTGAGCGATCTGATAAATGACTTCGCCATCGACGGACCAGAATGAGGACTTATCAAATATGCTGGATAATGATCTTTTTCGGAGTATTATTGGACTGCATTGATAGAGACTTAGAATGTTGGGTTTCTTCTCTTATGCAAAGAAACATGAATAATTGGTACAAGATTAGTTTTACTTCGTCGGAAGTTCATAATGGAAAGCCAGAAGAACTCGAACGGGAATATCTTCTCTACCAAGATGCTAACGCTAATTTACTGATGGTGACTGCCGCGATGTTCAAAACACGCGACGCTCAACCTGACGGTGGTATTGACTATTTCCTGACGCCCGATTGCGGTTTCTATTTCGGTGCTCTTTTGAAGATGTACGATTACGAAATGTCAGGACCTCCAAACGCGACCGATGTTGTACCGGCTATTGCTTCACTTAACTTTGAGGTCACGCAGTTGCTGTCACCGAATTGGGTGTGGCGAAAATGAACTGGCCGCGACGCCATATTTTCTAGGAGGACTTAAAATGACTTACCGCCTAATTTTGCTTGTGGCGCTCGTGGTTCTCCTGCATCCGCTGACTGTGGCGGGTCAATCGCCTGCGCCAAAAGTCATCGTCTGGTCGCGCGAGAATCCGAATTGCTCCGCATTCATTGTTCAAGACAAGGCTATTGCAATTTGCAAGAACGATGACAACGTATATGTCTCAACACTCTGGGCCGAAACTT
>QHXG01000088.1 GCA_003222845.1 Acidobacteriota bacterium
GAAAAAGCAGATTACATCGCCCTGCTCAAGCAGAATCTGATTCGGCCAACCGTGCTCGAGATTTGGGTGATGAATGCCGACGGCTCGAATAAGAGACAGGTAACCAATCTGAACAAAGCCAGCTTCGCACCCTATTTCTTTCCCGATGGCAAACGGATAATTTTCGCGTCGAACGTTGCCGATCCGAAGGGGCGCGACTTCGATCTCTACATGATTAGAGTTGACGGCACGGGCATGGAGCGCATCACTTACAACGACACGTTCGACGGGTTTCCGATGTTTTCGCCGGATGGCAAGAAGCTGGTCTTCGCTTCCAATCGTCACGGCGCGAAGCAAGGCGAGACGAATATTTTTATCGCCGATTGGGTGGAGTGATTGGATGCTCTCATTCACACCCGGTTTTAACCGGGTGGCAAAGGAAATGCTTATGAGGAACCGTTTCAACGGTTTTCGATCTCTCGCGGGAAAAAACCGTTGAAACGGTTGAGAAAATCAACGCGAACGGAACCCACCCGGTTGAAACCGGGTGAGAATGAGAGCGGTACCTGCTTTTTCAAGGCGCACTGTGATTGGCTTTGACTCTAACGCTGACATAGGATACCGCTAAACCTGGACGATAGAATCGAACTCAGTCTTGAAGTATGGAGATAGGTTGAACCCTTAAAGCGGTAGAAGTGACATGAAACCCAAACTTTTTAATCGCCTTCCTTTCTTTCTGCTGGTAGCGCTCTCGGTTGTCGCGCTCGCGCAACAACCGACTTCCAGCACACCCAGCGTCGATCGCATACGGCAGGTCATCGAGTATCTCGCCTCGGACGCGCTCGAAGGCCGGCGTACCGGCACGCCCGGCGCGAATGACGCGTCGCATTACATCGCCGGCGAATTCAATCGTTACGGGTTGCGACCGGGGATGCAGATAGCACGACCCGCGCGCACGCGCGGCGAAAACCAGGCGCGCTATCTGCAACCGTTTCCTTACATCGCCGGCGTTGAGTTGGGAAAGAACAACGTGTTCAGGCTCATTCCGCACAGTCAGGCGCAAGAGAGAACTGACGGCAAGATAAAACCGGCGCTTGTAGGAACAGGCTCGTCGCTTGTCGATCTACGGCTCGGAGAAGACTGGATGCCGGCAGGATTCTCAGCCGTCGCACATATGGAAGATGCACCCGTAACTTTCGTTGGATATGGAATCACCGCGAGCGATCTTAAATACGATAACTACAGGGGCGTGGACGTCACGGGTCACGTTGTGATTGCTTTCGAAGGCACACCTGACGGCGACAATCCACATGGTCAGTTTGCTCGATTCGAAGATGCGCGCTTCAAAGCTGTTGCTGCGCGTGAACATGGCGCGAAAGCACTCGTCATCATCGCTCATGAACAAAACTTTAGGGATGATCGATTGGCACGGCTTCATTACGATAACGCCGCAGGTGACGCGGGACTGCCTGTGACCGTCGTCTCGCGCCGTGCGGGTCAGCAGTTGTTGATTTTAGGTGGAGCGGCTGGGAGTCTCACGAAACTAGAAGAATTATTAGCGACCGCCGCAAGGATCGAAGGCGCAGGTTCAGCAGAGAAACGTGTTGTTACGGCTTTTCGTGTTCAATACGTAAAACTAACGCTGTCAACCGACATCATTCGTCGCGAATCACCTTCATTCAACGTCATCGGTATCCTGCCCGGCAGCGATCCGAAGTTGAAAGACGAAGCAATTGTGCTCGGCGCGCACTACGATCATCTCGGACGTGGTGGTGAAGGCAGCTTGGCGCCGCGCGAAGGTGATATTCATCACGGCGCGGATGACAACGCTTCGGGCGTAGCTGGCCTGATCGAACTCGCGCGCATGCTTTCAACTCAAAATCCGAAACCGCGGCGCACGATTGTCTTCATCGCGTTCAGTGGCGAAGAAGAAGGGCTAATTGGATCGAGCTATTACGTCAATCATTCAGTCGTGCCACTCGCGAATACGATTGCAATGATCAATATGGACATGATCGGGCGGTTGAAAGACAACAAGATCATTATTGGTGGAGTTGGCACTGCGCAGGAATGGCGCGCATGGATCGCGAATGCGAACACTTTCAGAGGATTAGCGGGACTGCCAGTCCAGGGTTTCAATCGTAATCTGCTAAATGAAACTCTTAAAGACACGACAGGGTTTTCTCTAACCCTCAACGAAGACGGCTACGGCCCCAGCGATCACTCATCCTTCTACGCCAAGCAGGTTCCAGTGCTCTTTTTCTGGACCGGCAATCATGAGGACTATCACAAGCCTTCTGATACGGCGGACAAAATCAACTATGTGGGCGAAGCGCGCGTGATCTCGTTCATCGCGAAGGTTATTGGCGGCCTTGATAGGTTCGACAAACGGCCGACTTACAACGTAGCGAAGAGCGAATCGCAAGGACGCACGATGGGTTTTCGCGTCTATCTCGGCACGATTCCGAATTACGCGGATTCGAATGATGGTTTGAAGCTGGACGGCGTGCGCGACGACTCGCCAGCTTCGAAGGCAGGATTGAAAGCTGGTGACAAGATCGTGAAGATGGCTGGTCGTGAAGTGAAGAATGTCTATGATTACACCTACGCGTTGGGCGAGATGAAAGCCGGGCAGGAATATGAAGTCGAGATTGTGCGCGGAAGCGAACGCTTGACGCTCAAGATTACGCCGGCAGCAAGGAAATAAATTGCCCTGAGATCAACTGCCGGCTAACGCAGGCTGTACTGACTCAATTACCACCTTGGTTCGCGGTCGTTGCGGCTGGGGCGACGATCGCGGTCGCGATCGCGGCCTCTGCCACCACCACCGCCATAACCACCACCGCCGCCGTAACCACCGCGGCCTCCATGTCCGCCGCTTGGACCGCGATCGGCGCGGGGGCGCGCTTCATTCACAGTCAGGTTACGACCACCGAACTCTTTGCCGTTAAGCTGATCGATTGCGGCGGCGGCTTCTTCCGGCGAGGTCATCTCGACGAAGCCGAAGCCTCGCGAGCGGCCTGTCATGCGATCTTCGACAACCTGCGCTGACTCGACATTGCCTATTTGCGCAAAGTGATCTCGCAGGTCGTCACTGGTAGTCTGGAACGAGAGGTTCCCGACGTAAAGTCTTGTAGCCATTTCTATCTCTAATCCTCTAATGCTAAGGGGAAGCGCGGGCTGGTTTCTCGATCGCTGATCAAAGGCCGTGACCTTCTGCGGTCAAACGCGACGCACCCGATGCTCTGGCTCTGGCGAGAGCGGCTCCTAACAAGTTGACAACTGACCTCACTCTCTCTTCAGCCGAACGTCGTCGCTTCGCGGCACGGACAGGCGCTACCGTCAGTGTAGCGCGAGAGCAGGAACTAACAAGCCCAGAGTATGAACGATGATCGCTGGGAAGCGCAAGACCAATTCAAAGTAGAGTTACCAGCTCGTCCGCGAATTCGTGGACAAAGCCCGGAAAATAGAGGGATTTTTTAGAAACGGCGGCGGCGCCGCTCTTTGCGCCGCACCGCCGTCGCGAACAATTGATCGACGTTGAGGACGGTAATTTCTTCGCCGCCGTAGCGGGCGATTCCGAGGATGACAGTCGCCAAAACATCATCTTCAGATTTCGTCGATCGTTGAATGTCGACCGCCGCGATCGTGATTACGTCGCGGGATTCTTCGGCAGCGAAGGCCAATTGTTCGTCGCCCCGCAGAGCGATCACGCAAGGCAGACTCTTGGGCCAACCATTCGCTTCGCCACCGACAAGCGCAACCGGATCGAGCACGGTGAGCATCCGACCTCGCGCGCATACAACACCCAGAACGGCCGCCGGCGCGCGCGGCAAGGCTGCGGGCATTTTCGCTTCGGCCGTTCCTTCCACGTGTTCCGCAAAAACTGCAAACGTCTTGTTGCCGGCGAGAAAAGGGACCAGATCGTGAAGCTGAGGGTCCGGCGACACTTCGCGGGCGTTTGCTATCACGGGCATTAGAATGTCTGGTTGATATCGCAAAACCTGCAGCGCGGACTCAATGTTCGATCTTCTGCATCGTCACCGTAGTCGTTGGTGAATCACCCGCAGTGCGACTGTACGAGACCCAGAATCCCGCTTTCGGATATCGGACCAACTTGTACACCGAGCCGTCGGGTTTCTTGTCCGCTTCCGTGCCCAGCACGTCCTTCGGGGAAGGAATGCCGCTAGCGCCAGTCATGTAATCGATTGAAATCGCCGACACCTTGGCGGTTTTGTCGTAAAAGATCTGCACCGCCTGAGTGTCGTTGAAGACATAGAAATCCTGATCGTCACCCTTGTCGCGCGGACTTCCGAGCTTCTTGCGCGCCTCGTCGGCGCTCGAGCCGATGCGCACGCCTTTGAAGTCGCTGAATGTAGGCTCAGGTTCAGAACGCTGTGCGCGTAACTGCGCCGGCGCGATAAAGGTGAGCGCAATGGCAGCAACAAAAAGAGTTAGTTGGCTCACTCGACTCGAAAAAAGCGTAAAGGAAAAGCAAAACATCTGAAACTCCTCCTTCGATCGATGCCGCGCTTGAATTAAGCGGCGGAAGGCTTCAAACGGCTCGACCTGTCCAACTCTTCCCGGGCGGGCGCGAGCCCGTTTGTGCGATGACAATATGACAAGCACGAATCACAAGTCAATAGTTGTCCATTGATCAGTGCGCCAAGAATTTGAGGTAAGTCTCACTAGGTCTCCCTCTCCCTTTGGGAGAGGGGGTTCCTACACATGGTTTAGCATACCGACTGTTGACTGGCGCTGGAATTTGGCAAAGATAGCATCTTGATCTTAGAATTCGAGACACATTCAAATAGTTCGTCTCTGGAGGAGTAACAGCCCATGAAGAGATATCTTTCAGTGTCCACGCTCGGTTTGGTAACGGTCATCGCGGGTCTCTTGCAGCTTGGTTGCGCCAATCCGCAGCCAACCAACACGTCGACGAATGCCAATATGGCCGTCGCCGAAGCGACCCCGGACAAAGCAGCGATCGAAGCAGAAATTACCCGGATTGAAAACGACTGGCCGCGCATCGTCAAAGAGCATGACGCCGCGGCGGTCCGGCGTTTCGAAGCCGACGATGCGGTATTTGTATATCCCGATGGCTCGCTTGGCGGAAAAGATCAGGATATCAAGGATATCGGATCTGGCGCTTTGTCAGCGGACTCGTGGGAAGTATCGGAGGTAGCGATTAAAGTGCTGGACAAAGATTCTGCAATTGCGACAGTTCGCAGCGTCGTCAAAGGCGGCAAGTACAAGACGCCGGATGGCAAGACGAACGACATGAGTGGCGAGTATCGTTCAGTGGACACCTTTGTGCGGCGCAACGAGCAATGGCAATTTATCTCTTACGCGATGGTTCAGGTAAGGGGCCCGTCATCGGCCGCGATGTCCTCGCCGACACCAAAAGCTTCGCCATCGATGAAACCATCGCCCACAGCAAAGACGTCGCCGGCGATGAAGACCATGTCACCGCCGCCTCCGACCAAGACGCCCTAATCGCCGAAGCGTAACGGTCAGCAGGTCTTGGATGGTTCGGATTGAAGTCGCTTAGGCGAAGTTTGCTACCGATCTATAAACAATCAGTGAGGGTTCCGGCAAGGAGGAGCGTTCATGTCACTCGAAGGAATCATTGGAGGTTGGAAGGAAGTTCGTTCCGGCTTGATTGACGAAGCCGAACAGATTCCTGCGGACAAGTTTCTTTTTCAGGCAGCGCCAAACACGCGTTCAGTGGCGCAGCTTCTGCAACACCTCATCGAAGCGCAGAAGTTTTTGGTCGGTGAAGTCAGCCGGCCAGACACAAATCTGCTGCGGCAGTCGTTCGCGAATCAGATCAAGCATTACGCGCCCGGGGTTAGCGATGTTAAGGACAAGGACGGATTGCTGAATCTGCTCCGCGCGAGCATGGACGAGGCAGAGACGCAGTTGACCGCCGCTACCGATGAGCTCAAGAACACGATGAAGCGTTTCGATGGGAAAGAGATGACGAAACTCGCGTTTCTTTCATTCGCCATCGCGCACGAAATGTATCATCGCGGCCAGCTCACCGTGTACGAGCGGCTGCTTGATATTGAGCCGGCGCTGACTCGGCGCTTCAAAAAACTTTTCGGCGAGCCTCAGGAAGCTGCCGCTGCTCCCGAGTGACTGCGAGTGACGATCGAATGCCTTCGCGTTTCACCAAATTCCAGGGCTTTGGCAACGACTACATAGTCTTTGAAGCAGCGCAACTGGCTACCGTAGTCGACCTGGGAAGCTTTGCTCGGCGCATCTGCAATCGGCATTATGGCGCCGGTGCGGACGGCATCGCGGTAGTGCAATCGTCCGCGGACACCGAATCAGATTTTGACGTTCGCATTTTCAACCCGGACGGCAGCGAAGCCAGCATGTCCGGAAACGGCACGCGTTGCACCGCGTCGTACCTGTTCTATCACAATCTTTGGTCCAACGATCTGTTGCGGCTGCGAACCCGAAATGGAATCAAGCGTTACCATTTGCTTGAGCGCTCGGGCGAAGGATCGTTTCTGTTTCGCTCTGAGTTGGGTCAGCCAAAGTTCGACAGCGCGTCGATTCCAATGCAGACTCCGAAACCGCTTGATTGCGTGACCGATTATCCGCTGGTCGTCGATGACAAAGCGGTTCGCGCTACGGCGCTGCAGATGGGCAATCCTAACTGCTGTATTTTCGTTGATGATTTTGATTCAATCGATTGGCGGCGTTTCGGCCCTTTGATCGAAAATCACCCGCAGTTTCCCGAACGGACTAACGTCATCTTCATTCGGGTTCGCGATCGCGGCAATATTGAAGAGCGTCTATGGGAACGCGGCGTCGGCGAAACGGAGAGCTCGGGCACATGTTCCTGCGCGGCAGTGGTTGCCAGCGTTATCAATGAAAAGACTGACCGGAGCGTAAAAGTCCACGCGCCGGGCGGCATTATTCCAATTGAGTGGCGTCATGACGGCGAAGTCGTGCTGACTGGACAGGCGGATGTGGTTTACAATGGCGAGTGGTTGGATTTAGATAGTCTCTGATTTTTACAAGGATCCCCTTTTTGAGAAGTCTCTCATTTCCCCGTAATTTCCGCCTGATTGCCGCTTTTGCTGCGCTCATCTGCGCAGGCTTATTGTTATCGGCGTGCGGCGCGAAAGTTATGAAGGAAACTCCTGCTGAACCTCGAATCGAAAAACCAAAACCGCCCAGCGCGGTTCCCATGTGGCTGGGAAATCCCGCGCGCAATTTCTTCGGCACCGGACCGTTGCCAAAGTCGCTCGCCATCGTTTGGGATTTCAAGACCGGATGGACGCGCGGGCGGCTTCATGATGATCCTTGGGGTGGTTCAGGTTGGCCCGGCCAGCCCGCGATTGTGGGTGATCGGGTTTATTTCGGTTCCGCGGACAGTTACGTCTATTGCCTGAATCGGAACGACGGGAGCGTGATCTGGAAATTCAAGACCACGGACAGCGCGAAGTCTTCGCCCTGCGTCGTTGGCGATCGGCTGATAATCGGCAATCTCGATCACACTGTCTACTGTCTGAACACAAACCGACTCTTCTTCATCGATTATCGGTGACCGTGTGTACATTGGCGGCGAAGATCATTTCTATTACTGTTTCGATCTGAACGACGGCCACATCATTTTCAAGACTCAGCTAGGCGGTTCGGTCGAAGGCGGCACCACCGTCGTCGATAATCACATTTACGTCGACACCGAGGCCGGCGATCTCTTGTGTTTGAACGCTGACGACGGCTCAATAATTTGGAAAGCGCGCATCGGCGCCGATTCCAATTCGACCCCGGCCGTCATCAATGGCTTTGTTTACACGGCCGCCGAAGATGGAATCGTCCGCTGCTACAAACAGGAAACGGGAGAACTCGTTTGGACTTATAAGGCTGAAGGCGGATTGAATCAGAAAACCAAAGAGAAGAATGGTTTCTGGGCCAGTCCGATCGTCGCGAATAATCGCGTTTACATCGGGTGTAATAGCGGCTACATGTACTGTCTGTCGGACAAAGGCGAGTTGATTTGGAGACACTTGGTGCGCGCAGCTATCTGGGGATCGTCACCAGTGGTCGACGATCGCGTGGTGTTCGGTGACAAGAGCGGTTATGTTTATATTCTCTCCGCAGACAAAGGCGATCTAATCTCGGAACTCAAGATCGGCGACAACGTCGACGCCACGCCCGCTGTGCTCGATGGCAAGATTTATGTCGGCGCTTTCAATGGAAAGTTTTATTGCCTGGGCGAAGACGAAGCGGCGACTATGCAAGCTGGTCGTCCACAGCCGTCGCCAGTCCGCGCAGCGGACGACCGAAAATAATCGTCCGCTTCGCGGACACAATTGGAAAGTAGCTCTCCATGCTTTTACTTATTGACAACACCATCGAAGGCATCGGCTCAAGTCCGCGCGAGATTCGTTCTGCACTGCAACAGATCGAACCTGATTTGCGAGTGGTTACCGAACCGTTTAAAAACATCACCCCCGAATTCGTAAAGGTTCTCAGTCCCTCACACATCATCCTCAGCGGTCAGAGCCATCCCTGGGATCAATACTTACCGGAATCATTGGCGGGAATTTTTCATGTGATTCGCAACGAGCCCCAACCCATTCTCGGTGTGTGTGGCGGACAGCAACAGATAGCGCTGGCGTTCGGCGCTCCGGTTGATTTGATCGAGCGCGTCGCTCCTGGTAATGGCTATGAAGGAGCTTTTCGCGAGCGGGGCTTTTGCACGATCGAAATCAATCAAGAGACTGAGCAGTCGATCTATAGTGGGCTGCCGAGAGAGATCACTGTTTGGGAATCACACTGTGACGAGGTTAAGGAATTGCCGTCCGATTTCGTACGCACGGCGACAAACGAGGTCTCACCAATTCAAGCTATGCAACACATCTCGCGCCCCCTGTTTGGCGTGCAGTTTCATCCGGAGCTTTTCGATGCGGAGCATCCTCACGGAAGGATCATTCTGGAAAATTTTCTCAATTTGTGAGATAACCGCGCACTGGATGATCTTTCGCGTAAGAGTAAGCGCACCAGGCGGAAATGAGATGCACGACCCAGCCCAGCGTGCCTGCTGACCCAATCCAGGAAACGCCCGTAACAATCAACCAGATGATCCCAATCAGAACTCGGCCGTTATAAATTTGCCCGACTCCCGGAAGTAGAAAACTGAGAATGCCGGCCAGAAGTGGATCGCGCATGACTGTAAAACCTCCGCAGCAAGGCTATACGAGAGGCGCTTCGATTTTGTTCGCAGAAGAGGCTTAGGCGTTTGCTCGCATCCAGCCCGGGCGACGTTGTTCATACTCAGCGATAGCTGGTTCGTGCTTCAGGGTTAGACCGATATCGTCCAGTCCTTCCAGCAGGCAAGAACGTTGAAAGTCGCCGATCTCAAACGCTGCGGAGAAAGTATTCATATCTGTCACGATCTTCTTTTCCAGATCCACTGTGGCCCGGTAGCCTTCGTGCTCTTTCGCCCGGCGTATTAATTCATCGACTTCGGCTTCTCTGAGCGTCACCGGCAACAGGCCATTCTTCATGCAGTTGTTTGCGAAAATGTCGGCGAATGACGGCGCGATGATCGCGCGAAAACCGTAATCAGCCAAAGCCCACGGAGCGTGCTCCCGTGAAGATCCGCAGCCGAAGTTCTTGCCGGCCACCAGGATCGAAGCGCCTTGATAGCGTGGTTCGTTGAGAGGAAAAGAAGAATCGAGCTGACCCTCCGCGAGAAAGCGCCAGTCGTAGAATAGAAATTCTCCGAAGCCCGTGCGCTCCACGCGCTTCAGAAACTGCTTGGGAATAATCTGATCAGTGTCGACGTTGGGTCGATCAAGCGGCGCGACTAGTCCCGTGTGAATGTGAAAAGGAGTCATCGGTTCTCTGGGTACGCACGCTTCCCAGCGTGCTTCGTCAAACGAGTCCGAGTAGGCACGCTGGAAGCGTGCGCACCCAGCTATTTGTATTCCCACTGCCGGACTAACGAGATGCGTGCGACCACCGCGTCCTTGTCGTCCTTCAAAGTTGCGATTGCTGGTTGAAGCGCAACGCTCGCCGGGCTGCAAGATGTCCGGGTTCATGCCGAGACACATCGAACATCCTGATTCGCGCCATTCAAATCCGGCGGCCACAAAAACCTGATCGAGACCTTCGGCTTCGGCGGCGTGTTTGACGTTCTGCGAACCTGGTACGACCATGGCCCGCACCGAATTGTGCACCTGACGCCCATTGATCACCCGCGCGGCCGCCCGCAGATCTTGCAGACGTGAATTCGTGCACGAACCTATGAAAACGCGATCGATGGCGATGTCGGCGATCCTCATGCGCGGTTGAAGGCCCATGTATTTCGAACGCGCGGCGTTCCGCTTCGCTCTGGGCGTCCGATGGATCGGGAACTGCGCCGGTGACGGGAACGACCATCCCGGGGTTCGTGCCCCACGTAACGCACGGTGCGATGGTTGTGGCGTCGATGTTTACAACTCGATCGAATTGAGCGTCGTCGTCGGAAGGCAAGGTTCGCCAGTATCGAACTGCCTCTTCCCATTTTTCATTAGGAGAATAGCGCCGCCCTTTGAGATACGAGAACGTCGTTTCATCCGGCGCAATCATTCCGGCGCGCGCGCCTGCTTCGATGCTCATGTTGCAGAGCGTCATGCGGCCTTCCATCGAAAGCGCCCTCACCGCTGCGCCCGCATATTCGATCACATGACCGGTCGCGCCGTCCGTTCCGATCTGTCCGATGATTCCGAGCGCGAGATCTTTCGCCGTGACGCCTTCAGATAACGCGCCGCGCACATTGATAAGCAGCGTGCGAGGTTTGCTTTGCGGCAGACACTGCGTTGCCATGACGTGCTCGACTTCGCTAGTGCCGATGCCAAAGGCGAGGGCCCCAAACGCACCGTGGGTGCTGGTGTGGCTGTCACCGCAGACGATCGTCATGCCCGGTTGCGTCACCCCCAGCTCCGGTCCGATGACGTGCACAATGCCTTGCTCGTTTGAATCGATATCGAAGAGTTTGATTCCGAATTCGCCGCAGTTGTGGCGCAAAGTCTCGATCTGTTTGGCAGCAATCGGATCCGCAATCGGCAATTTTCGATCGGTAGTTGGTACATTGTGATCGACCGTGGCGATTGTCAGGTCAGGCCGTCGCACTGCTCGACCAGCAGCGCGCAAACCGTCGAATGCCTGCGGCGAAGTCACCTCGTGAATGAGATGAAGATCGATGTAAAGCAGGCTCGGCTCGCCCGACGCAGTGCGCACCACGTGTGCGTCCCAAACTTTTTCGAAGAGTGTGCGAGGCATAATACGTAGGAATTAGTCTCTGGACTTTAGGGGAATTCTACACCTTCGTAAAGTTCCCTGAGGTTCAGCGTGCATTCTATCGACGGCAAAGCAACGGAAAGATCAAGGCTGTCATAGTCGGAGCGCACCCATTCATTTCCCTGGCGAACATAATGGGTGACGTGCGGAGCGTCTTGTGCCACCAAAAGATATTCCATCAACGAAGGTAACCCTTGACAGGCAGCGCGCTTCGGTCCACGGTCCCGGCTTTCCGTTGACGGAGAGAGTGTTTCAATAATCAAACTCGGATTTACCAGTGCATCGACGCTTTCAATTCTCTCAAAAACCAGTTTGCCGCAAGCTACACTTGCGTCGGGATAGCGATAAGGAGGCAAAGTAGGTGTCTTGATTGGGGTCTCAGCCGTGAATGCTCGGCAGTTTCTTCCGATCAGTTGTCCTCCCAAAATTAAGTGCGCGTTTGACCCGATGGTGTAATGCCACTGCGTCCCGCCGCTCATGCACACGATCTGCCCGTCCCAGTATTCGTAGCGCACGTGGCCCGCGCCTTCGATCGCGAAATACTCTTCGAGCGAGTGATAAGGCCAGGTGATTTCTTTCGGATTGGCTACCATTTCGGCCGCTCGCTGGTGAGTCTAAGAGGTTAGTGTAACACAGGCATCTAAACGCGAGAGAGTCCTCACTAAACCGCATGATAAGCATGCCGCATGTCGGCAATCTCGGCAACCGCGTCGGTTACAAGCCGCCCCATCTCAGCCGTGCTGACTAACTGGCCATCGGTTCCGCGCGCGATATCCGGCGTGCGGTAACCGGCATCCAGTACTTCTTGAATTGCCGCCTCAATTTCCGCTGCCTGATTATCCAGATGCGCTGTGTGGCGCAATAGCATGGCTGCGGACGCAATCGCCCCCAGCGGATTGGCGATACCTTTGCCGGCAATGTCAGGCGCAGAACCGTGAACGGGCTCGTAAAGATCGACGACGCCGCCCACGGTTGCTGAGGAGAGCATGCCAAGCGATCCCGCGATCACTGCGGCCTCATCGGAAAGAATGTCGCCGAACAAATTCTCGGTAAGGATCACATCGAAGCGTCGCGGATTGGTGATGATGTGCATCGCCGCGGCATCGACATAGAGATGATCGAGTTCGACTTGAGGATATTCCTGGGCGACGCTTGAAACAGTCTGCCGCCACAGTTGGGAAGTTTCGAGGACGTTGGCTTTGTCAACAGAAGTAACTTTGCGCCGTCGCTTCATGGCGGCTTCAAAAGCCACGCGCGCGACCCGTTCAATCTCGCTCGCCGAGTAACGCATCGTATTAAGGGCCACCCAACTTCCATTTTGCGAAGTGATGCCGCGCGGCTCACCGAAATAGAGGCCGCCGAGTAGCTCGCGAACAAATAAGATATCCGCGCCTTCGGCGACCTCCTCTCGCAAGGGAGACGCGCTTGCCAAAGCTTTGTGAAAACTCACCGGCCGCAAATTGGCGAAACCGCCGAGCGTGCGCCGCAAAAGCAGCAACCCTGCTTCAGGCTTTTGCGCAGAGGGAAGATGGTCGAATTCCGGCGAGCCGATCGCGCCCAACAAAACGGCATCAGCAGCGAGACAGGCGTCGAGTGTGGCTCGCGGCAATGCCGAGCCAGTCTGCTTGATCGCCTCGCCACCGGCCGATTGCTCCTCAAAATGAAAGTTATGGCCGTGAGTGCTCGCGATCTCGCGCAGGACACGCACGGCCTGTTCAGTCACTTCCGGCCCCACACCGTCACCCGGAAGGACCACTATATTGAGATTCATGGTTTGCTTGAGACGCCATCTTCAGCCGGCATTGGTCGCTCCTAACACTTACACGGTTACTCGACGCGCCCATTCCCTTTCGTCCGTCCCGATCATCCCTGCTTGCGACACCCGAGTCTCAGACGCGATTAGCGAAATCAAATCCTGATCGTAAATTCGCTTCTTGCGATCGGCTAGATCAGTAAAGCGGCGATACACAGCATCGAGTTCATTTGCGTCAAGCGAATAGCCAAGTTCCTCGAAACGCAACGCCAGTGCATGGCGGCCAGAGTGTTTGCCGAGCACGAGTTCGTTGGTCGGGACGCCCACGGATTCTGGCGTCATGATCTCGTAGCACAGCGGATTGCTGATCACACCGTGTTGATGTATGCCGGCTTCGTGCGCAAAGGCGTTGCGCCCCACAATGGCTTTGTTAGGCTGAACGCCGAAGCCGATGATCTGCGAGAGCAATTGGCTGGTCGAATAAATCTTGCGAGTGTCGATTCCAGACTCAAATCGGAGCCGATCGCCGCGCACGTTCATAGCCATCACCACCTCTTCGAGAGATGCATTCCCTGCGCGCTCGCCGATACCGTTGATGGTGCATTCGACCTGGCGGGCGCCGGCATCAATCGCGGCGAGACTGTTCGCTACCGCGAGCCCGAGATCGTTATGACAGTGGACGCTGATCGTGATGTCTTCTCGATCGCGAGCGACACGCTTGCGGATGGTGCGTACAAGTCGCGAGAATTCATTGGGGAGAGTATAGCCTACAGTGTCCGGCACGTTGAGAATTGTCGCGCCTTCTGCCACCGCCGCGTCGAACACTTCGCACAAATAATCAATGTCGCTGCGCGTCGCGTCCTCAGCGGAAAACTCGACTTCTTCGGCAAGGTCGCGAGCCATACGCACAGCTTGCCGGGTCATCTCGATCACTTCGGTTCGGGTCCTTTTCAATTTGTATTCGAGGTGGATATCTGAGGTCGCGCAGAAAGTGTGGATGCGCGGGCGGGCGGCATTGTGCAAAGCTTCCGCAGCGCGGAGAACGTCCGGTTCTGCCGTCCGGCATAACGCGGCCACGGTTACATTTCGACATTCAGCCGCCACCGCCTTGACGGCGGCATAATCGCCCTCAGAGGCGATCGGAAATCCCGCTTCGATAATGTCGACGCCCAGCGATTGAAGCTTCCGCGCCAGATCAAGCTTCTCGGTCAGGTTCATCGAGCAGCCGGGCGATTGCTCGCCGTCGCGCAAAGTGGTATCGAAAATCTTGATTCGCTCGACTCTCTTCATCCCGCATCCTCGCTTTCTGACAATTGAAGAATCCGGGAATAGTAGGACCAGAGGCAGTTGAAAGTCAAAGTTATAATTTCTATGACAAAATAACTATCTATGATACGATAACCGAAGCTTGCGAGTTGGATAACCAGAGCGTTGGGTGCGCACGCTGCCAGCGTGCTTTGTTATGCCGCTGGTTAAGCACGCTGTCGGCGTACCTTGTCATGCCGCCGTTAAGCACGCTGGCAGCGTGCGTACCCAGAAAACAAACCGATGGACATAAATCAACTGGAAGTATTTCTGGGAGTGGCGAACGAGAAGAGTTTTTCGCGCGCGGCGGAAGCGTTGCACCGCACTCAGCCGGCCGTAAGCCAGGCGATCCGGCGGTTGGAAAATGAACTCGGCGAGCCTCTGTTCGATCGCTCGTCGAAGGACGGCACGCTGACGGCTGCGGGGCGTGTGCTCTTCGACTTTGCGCAACAGATGCTGAATCTCAGGCAGCACGCTCACAGCGCGATTCGGGAGCTGCGCGATCTGCATCGTGGCAAGTTATCGCTCGGCGCGAACGAATACACGGTGATGTGCCTGCTGCCGCTGATTCCGATCTTTCGCGCGCGCCATCCACACATAAAGATCGAAGTGAAGCGCAGTTTGGCCAGCCGCATTCCGGCAGAGATTCTCGGCCGCGACGTCGAGATTGGTGTGGTCTCTTTCAAACCCAGCGATCAAGCGATCGCGTCCATGCCCGTCGCCACCGATGAGTTGGCTTTGATTGTCGCTCCCGATCATCCACTCGCCGCAAAGAAAATCATTTCCGTGCGAGAGTTGGGCGCCGAAGCCTTCATCGCTCACAACGTACCTTCGCCGTATCGCGAGAAGGTGATTAAAACTTTCGCGAAAGCTCGCACGCCGCTGAATATCTCAATGGAGATGCCGACGCTGGAAGCGATCAAGCGGTTAGTCGAAAACGGATTGGGCGTAGCTTTGATACCGCGGCTGGCCGCCCAGATTGAGATTGAGCGGAAGCAGCTAGCAGGTGTGACGGTGCGCGAGATGCGTCTGGAGAGACGGATGCACTTGATCTATAGGCGAGGCGCCAGCCTGTCGCATGCGGCAAAGGCCTTCTTGAGAGTAGCGCGCGGAACGAGTG